>JANPCZ010000216.1:0-5555 GCA_031431215.1 Myxococcales bacterium | reverse complement strand
ATACACCAGACCCACCGGCTCCAGGCGGCGCAGCACCACGCGGTACAGGCCTTCCAGCTCGCGGGGCTGAACCTCCTTTTCGCTCTTTATTTCGCGGAGGCGCCGCTCCATATGCACCCGGTCCTGCTCGTACTGATGCCGTTCGTCCTTCGTCGCATCGCCGAAATCGAAGCCGAGTTGTTTGCCGGTCAGCTCTTTCGCGATGGCGATCTCCTGGGCGGCCAGGATGCCGCGCAGATCGGCGGCCTCCTTGGCGCCTCGGGCCTTCAGCTTGGCGCCCGCATCGTGCTCGTGGGCTTCCGCCTCGTCGCGGACGTGCTTCCACAATTCGGCGAAGTCGGCGGGCGCCGCCGCCACCAACTTACGCTCCACGACATCGGAGGTCCGCGCGCCGTCAGGGGCCTGCGCCAGCAAGGTTTCTAGCTGCGCCAGCGCCCGGCGGTCTGCCTCCTCGGCGAACGGCTTGAGGCGCCCCTGGCCCTTGCCCTCGATCCAGTGCGCCGCCACGGCGATCAACTCTTCGTGCAGGCGCGTGGCGCCGGGTCCGAACAGCGACAGGCGTCCGAAGGCGATCACGCGCGCGAGGGCATCCTGAGCGTTGCGGATCACGGTCACCCGCGACAAGTCGTGCGCCGCGAAGCCCTGCGCCCGGAAGCGCGCCAGCACCCGCTGCACCAGAGGGTGCGACAGGTGAAGCTGGACGACATCCTCGGTCATGGTCTCGGGCGCCCGGAAGACAACCGGTCTCGGCGGGCGCTTGCGCCACTCCCAGAACGGCTCGTCGCGGGCACGTGGCGGGCGCAGCTTGTCGAAGGTGGTGGCCCAGCTGGATGCGGTCGGCGGCTCGGGGATCTCGAAAGTGCCATCCTCGCCCAATGCCTTCATGCGACCGCCGCCAGCCAGCTCCATGCCGACGTCGACCGCGTCGCGCAGCAGCGCGGGGTCGAAGTCCAGGACGCGCTTCGAATCGTTGAAGATGCGAGCGACGACCTCGTCCTCCACGCGAATCCGATCCAGGGTCGCGCGCGTCGATTCGAGCTCGCGGGCCGTGTTTCGGCGGCCGGCGTCGTCGCGCTCGGCCTCGTCCAGCTCGGCGATCGTGGTCTTCGTGATGCCCTGGGCGAGAACGGCTAGAAGGCGCTCCGAGACCACCGCCCCGAGCGATCCCAACTCGCGCCGGATGATGTCGACCTTGTCCACCAGGGTCTTGAGAACCTTGTCTTCCTCGCGCTGCGGGAAGAAAAAGTAGTGGCAGCGCACCTCTTCGGCTACCTGCAGCGTGCGGTCGATGCGGCCGTTGCGCTGCTCGAGACGCGCGGGGTTCCACGGCACGTCGAAATGGAACAGATCCGCGCAGTGGCCCTGGAGATTGACGCCCTCGCGGGCGGCGTCGGTGGCAAGCAAGACGCGCACGGGGTAGCTGGCCGGCGAGCCGTTCCACGCGCGCTGTACCTCCTCCCGCTGCTGGTCCGACATGCCGCCGTGGAACTCCATCAGCCGCGCATCACCCTGGTCGGTCCCGTCGAATGCAGTTGCGAGGATCTCCTTCAAGTACCGCTTCGTGTCGGCGTACTCGGTGAAAACGATGACCCGCGTGTCTGACCAGGAGGCGGGGACAATCTTCTTGCGGCCGACTGGTGCGGCGAGCCCGCCGATGCGGACACCCGCGCACTGGTGGCTCTGGATCCAGTGGACCAGCGCCAGGACCTTCGCGCCGGGTTCGAGGCGGGTCTCGGCGCCGAGCTTGAGCATCCGATCGAGCAGGGTCCGGGCGCTGGTACTAGGGGCGTCGAGCTGGCGAGAGGCCGCCTCGACTGCGAGGTCGAGCCGGGCATCTTCTTCAGTGCCGTACTCGTCGTCATCGTCATCGGAGGCCAGGGCACCCGTCGGGGCCGACGGAACCTGCGCCAGGTCAGCCGCGATCGTGCGGGCGTGGAGCGACAGCGTCCGGTGGAACGCCTCGACGCTGGACAGCAGGCGCTTCTGGAGATTCACCAGGACAAGGCGACCCCGCTTCGAGCGCGACTTGAGCAAGTCGCCGTACTGCGCGAGCAGGCGGGGAAGCTCGATCTCGGCGTCGGTGCCACCGCCCACAGGCGAAGGCGCTGCCGCCTTGCCGTCGACCTGATACCTCTCTTGCCAGGCGCTCGCCTCGTGGAGCAGGTCGATCTGGATGATCGACCGCCTGGGGCAGCCCTTCACCCCCAGCTCTATGAGGTCGCTCTTCAAGCGGCGAACCATGACGGGGTCGAGCTGCGCGACAGCGAGGTGCGCGACAGATGCCACCGGCACGCCGCGCGTGAAGCGCTGCGGGTCGAGAAGTTCGAGCAGTGACGAGAAGCTGTTCGAGTGCCCGTTGTGCGGCGTGGCAGACAGGAACAGGCGGTGCTCGAAGCGGGGCGCGATCTCGCGAATGACCGACGTGATGTTCGAATCGACGGCGTACTTCGAGGACGAGGCGGGGGCCGCGGTGTGCGCCTCGTCGAGGATGAGGAGCGTCTTGCCAAGCGGGGCCGATGCCCCTCGGGCGGCATCCGTCTCGCCCGGGCCGTCTTCTTTCAGATGGCGTAGCAGCGACTCCCGGTACTCGGGCCGCCGGACCGTCTGGTACGAGATGATGAATCGCGGGTAGGTCTCCCACGCATTGACGCCGAAGCCGCGCTCCTGGCGACGCCGGCCGACGAACTCGCGGTTGTGGATCTCGAAGCGGAGACCAAAGCGGCGCTCCATCTCGTCCCGCCACTGGAGGCTGACGGCGGCCGGACAGACGATCAGCACTTGATCGACGCGCTGGCGGAGCATCAGTTCCTGCAGCACGAGCCCAGCCTCGATGGTCTTCCCGATGCCGACGTCGTCCGCGATGAACAGGTTCACGCGGGGCAGCTCAAGCGCCTTCTTGAGCGGCACGAGCTGGTAATTCTTGAGCTGGATCCCGGCGCGGAACGGCGACTGAAAGAGCCGGGCATCCGACGCCGTCACGCAGTTCCACTTGAGCGCGTGCAGATAGGCTGCGAAGTGGCGCGGCGGATCGAGGCGCGCGACCTGGCCGAGCCCGTGCTCCTCGGGCTCGAGGACCTGCGCACCCAGCTCGCGTTCCCACAGGACGTCGAGATGCCGCCCGGGAGCGTCGTCGTCGAGGCAGACCAGCTTCACCAGCGTCTGCTGCCCGGGCTCCAGCGGCGGCGAAACGGCCTCGACTAGGTACTGCCGGTGCCGGACCCGCGCGATCTGGCCCGGCGCGGGTGCCACGCCAGGTCCCCGGGTGCGGGCGTCGTAGGTGAACCGATCAGCGTCCCGGGCGACCGACGCGCGAGGGGTCGTCGGGCCGAGCAGGCGCGTGATCAATTCCGATCGCGCGCGTGCGCCCGCGTCCAGCCCGTGCGCCCGGCAGACCGAGCGCAGCTCCTCGCGGCGAAGCCGCGGCAGTACGTCACCGAGCACCACCGCCTCCAGCCCCGCCAGGCGCTCGATCTCGGCTTCCTTGGTCGCGGTCGCACGCAGCGACACGCCAAGGTCACGCCCGATCTCCTCGATCCGCGCCCGGGTCAGCGTGCCAAGCACGCTCTTCTTGGAGACTTCGACACCCACCGCGGGCAGTGTACCGGCTCGCACCGACGCGATCGACCTCGGGGAAGCCACGGTGGAAGTGGTACGGGAAGGCGTGAGATCAGAGTAGGGCAAGATAAAGCGCCAGGTCGCGCCGCGCACAAGTGCGCGTGCTCCCAGCGCAAAATGTAGTTCAGGCGGGACCGCGAGGATTCATGCGCGAGCGTGGCACGCGGGATTGCTGAGGTATTGGCGACTCCACGCTGGGTGCCTCGACGGTGAGCGTCTCCGTCGCTGCCTCGGTCGGGCGTGGCGGCGCCGTGGCAGGCCCGTGGCTCGGCACCTCGATCGTGGCGGCGCCTGCGGCGACCGGGTCGCGCGGCAGCGGCCCGCCTCCCCGCAAGTACCGGGCAACTTCCTCGGCCTCTGCTCGACAAGCACTACGAGAGGAAGGTTTCACGCATGAAATACCGACTGGACCACATCGAAGCACTGAATGCCGAGCTGGCAAACGATCCTGAGGAAAACCGGGGCGAGCGGTACGTGACCAAGCAGGAGGCCATCAAGGTCATGGCACGCAACATCGAGCTCATGCTGCGGGATGGAAAAACATTCGAGTACGTGGTGAAGAGACTCGCGGTCCGAGAAATTCACATAACCGCGGGAACGCTTCGAAGCTACCTGCGGCGCCTCCGTCGCGCGCGAAAGCGACCTGCAAAAGATCCGGGTGCGGCAGCGAACCCGGCGCGCCCGCGTGTCGCGCCTGCCGTGGCAAGTGCGAGACACAAGCAGGCGGCCCAGCAGCCTGGCGGCAACGGACAGAACGCAGCGACCACGGAGAAGACCGCGCCTCGGCCGCGGCAGCCCGAGGCGCTCAGGAAACAGCAGTCGTCGCCCGCACCGGAACCGTCGCGCGCAACGATCGAGGGCTCCTCACATGGGACCTTCGTTCCCCGTCCGGACACAGAAGACATCTGAAACCCGCAGGCGGCATCCCGGGACCGGAACATCTGCGTGATCCGCCCGGGTTGCGCGCGGGATTGAAGCGTAGGTTTTCTGGAGGACCTCGCGGGCCGCGCGGTTGCGCTCCAGAGCACCGGGCGGCGGACCGCCCGGCGCTCCGGAGCACTCTTTTTCCAGAATCGGCGACGACCGTCGTGGGCGAATGGTCAGCGCAACGCTGGGGCCATGCTGGTCGACATCACCGGAGGAGGCACGAGAAATGGCCGCGGCAAAACTGGCGATGAATCTCTTCGACGAATGGAAACAAGGGATGCGGCCTGGCGGAGCTCCCTTGCTTCCGGCCGGTGCAGTCACCGAGCCGGTGCACGCATCGCCCCTCTTGACAAGCCCGAGGCGGCGGCCTGCTGTCGCGTCTCGGTCCGAACTTTCGAGCGATTGATTCAACCCCACCTGGCGCCCGTCCAGATCGGAAGTCGGGTACTGTTCGAGAAAGAGGATGTGCTGCGATGGCTAGGAAGGCAGAAGGTTGGAAGCTCTGGCGCGACGCCCGGACCGGAATGCGCTACGTCCGCTTCTCGCAAGCCGGTCAGCGCTATCGCATCGCCACGGGCGAGAGAGATCCTGGACCAGCTTCGAGCGCGGCGGCGCGCATCTACGCCGATGTCGTTTCCGGTCGATGGCGACCCGGGCGGCAACCGATAGCGGCACGCGCCGGCAGCCCGTTCGAGGAAGTCGCGGCGTCCTGGCTCGCGGATGTAGAGCCCTCGATCGACGCCAAGACCTTCCGCTTGTACCGCGACACCTACGTGGCCGCGCACTTCGCGCCCTTCTTCGAGACCATCGACCGGCTCACCACGGTGGGCGCCCAAGACTACATCGTGGCCAGGTTGCGCAAGGTCAAGCGAGAAACGCTGAAGAAGGAGCTGCCCGTGCTCCGGCGGCTGGCGAAGTGGGCCTTCCAGCGCGGTTTGCTCGCAGCGAGGCCCGAAATCGAGACGCCGGACCGGAGGGTGCTGGGCACGCCCGTGGCTGATAGCCGCAAGCGG
>JANPCZ010000215.1:0-9225 GCA_031431215.1 Myxococcales bacterium | reverse complement strand
CGTCGACCTCGACGTCGCCCAGCGGCAGGGCGACCTGCGGACGCCGGTTGGCGTCGATGGACACTGTCCCGGTAGGGCGCGTGCCAACCAGGGGCGCGGAGGTTATGCAGCGTGAGTACGACAGCATCCGGTTCCAGTGATCCTCGAAGTACCCCGGCATGACCACTGCCAGCGAGCCGGGCGGCGCGAACCACGACTCGATCACGAAGCCGTCGTTGTGTTGGTCAGGCAGGTAGTAGTGCGAGATCTGCAAGCTGGGCCGCTGGTGGATCACTTGATCGAAGAACGCAAACACCGGCGAGCCGACGTTGGCGGTAAAACGCCGGCCCACCGGCAGGCCCATGCGCTCGATCTCGCCGCGCACTTCGTCAGCAAGCAGCAGCAGGGCGGATGAGGCGATGGCGCCGGCCGCGAGGATGACCTCGCCCGCAAGCACATCGAAACGCTCGCCGTCGATCTCGGCCACCACGGCATGGACACTACGCGGCTGGCCCGGCTGCGCGGTGTGCAGCTTCAGATCAACGACCCGTGCCCGCGCAACCAGCGTGCAGTTGCGCTGCAAAGCGCGCGGCAAATGCACCTGCAGGGCGTTGACCTTGCGCTCGGAACCGCAGCCGCTGTTGCACAACCCCAGACCTTCGCAATCGGCCAGGTTCACCAGGCATTGGTTGAGCCCGGCCTTCGGCGGCGTCTCGACGCTGGGCGTGCCGGCCGGCCCGAGCGCGCCCAGAAACCGCCCCGCCGGATTGACGAACGCGGCTACCTGAGACACCGGCTTGATGGACAGCTCGTCCGCGGTCGCCAGATAAGCAGTCCGCATATCGGCACTGCTGATGGGAAAGCCGGCCGCGTGCCAGGCCGACATGCGGCGTTCGGGCAACTGGAAGCAGATGGCATTGTTGACCGTCCCGCCGCCGCCGACGCAGGTGCCCTGCAAGATGGTGAGTGTGCCGCTTTCATCGGCCACCGGCGTGCCCTCGTTGGCGGTCTGCAAGCCGGCGCTCTTGTACAGCCGGGCGGTCATGGCCAGCTCGTCGGTGCTCATGTCTCGCTCGGCCAGGTACGGGCCCGCTTCGAGGATGATGACGCTCTTGCCGGCCGCGGTCAGACGGTCGGCCAGCAGCGAGCCGGCGACACCGGCGCCGACGATGGCGACGTCGTACGCGACCGCACCGGGACGGGCTGTAATGGGCAGGGTGGTGCCGAATTTCGGCGTGAACACCGGGCGCTTGTAGCCAACCAGCGCGTCGGCCTTGGGGTGCGCGTAGTACGGGAACACCGCCATCTTCTGCAACATGTCGAACGCGGCCTTGAGCCGGTCGTGCCCGTCGCTGGCCAGCGTCTGCTCTGCGAAGGTGCGGATGGCGGGCAAGAAGCCACGGGCGATGGGCTCGACCAGGCCGGCCAGATCGAGCCAACGCCGCACATCGTGCAGCTCGGCCGGGCCTGCGTTGCGCACGAAGCTTTCCAGGTTGGCGACCACGTCGGTGGTGGTCGGGCCGCCGGCGGGCAAGGGGCTTGGCAACATCACGCTGGTGATGAGCGACAGCGTGCGCCACTGCAGCGGGCTCAGATAGCGCTCGCGATCCACGCGAAACAGGAACGGCAGGTGCGCGTAGATCTGCGACAACTGCCGGTTCATGAAGGTGAAGAACTCGGCGCGCGCTTTGGCGCCGTCGGCGGGCGTGGCAGCCCCGGTGGGCTGCATGGAGGCAACTTGATCGAACAGGGAGCTCAGGTGCACGCGGGTGATACCGGCGGCGATCGGCTGACCGCTTCCGTCGAACATGGTCACGTACAAGGTGGACAAGTCGGTGGCCGCGTCGAAGCCGGCATCGTCGTACAGCCGCTTTTCGCCCGTGCAGGTGATCCTGCCGCCGGCATCGTCAAGGAAGCTGAAGGTGAAATCGAAGGCCTTGCGGCGGCCGTCCGCGCTGACGTTGCGGTACATGACGATGCTGCCGTCGGCCGCCACCGCCGTTCCGGCGCGCGCCCGGCCTTGCCACTGCACCACCCCACCCAGCACAGTCGCCTCGTGGACGCCGTCATCGAGGTAGGCGCGCAGGTCGGGGATGGCCACCTGCAAGTCGAACGAGAACTCGCGCCGTGGCCCGGGCCCGCCGGCCTCCGCTGCTTCGGGACTGGCGGCTCCGTCGATGGTGCTACCGCTCATTCCTTCGCGAAAACTGATGCCAAGCATGGCGCCGCCCTTCGTTCAGTTGTGGGATTCGGAGCGAAACAGAAATTGCATACGCATGCCGCGCAAGCGGTTCAACGCCGCGACTGCACGTCCGGCCTTCCACTCGGCGCGGACGTATTCCCACGCAAGCGCCGGCGCGCTGGTGCCATCAGCCGGACCGACGTCACCGGTTTTCTCGACCGCGAGTTGCAACTCGGTCGCCACGCGCCCCGCCGGCAGGGTCGGCAAGGCAAGCGACAGCGTGATGGTCTTGGCGGGCGCGGCCGTCGATGACGACGCTGGCGTCAGCGACGGGCTCACCAGTAGCAAGGGTCCCACCAGCGTGACGCCCGCGGCGGGGTGCCCGGGCCCGGGATCCTTGCGCATCTGGAAGGCCTTGCCCGCGCCACCGACAGCGTCGGCGGGGATCTCCAACCAGGGGCCGTCGGGCGAAAGCGCCAGCCGCCCGCCTTTGGGTCCCACCGGCCCGGCCACGCGCTCGCCGTTGCCGACCAGCGTGACGACGTCGGCCGGTGGCGGCGGCGGTTCGGGGATCGACTGCTTCTGGTGACTGCAGGCCGCGACCAGGGCGGCGCAAAACCACAGCCAGGTCAGGGTCCGGTCGCGGGCAATGGGGATTCGGCCATCCAGGATCAGCATGGGCAGGCGAGCCACAATAGGGCACGTCATTGCCGAATCAAGATCTCGTGATCGCAAATGCATCGACTGGGAACAAAGCCAACCTGGTACGTTCCTGCGGGCATGCGCATCTCCATCGTCAACATGAGCGCGATCTCCGACGAGGAGGTCCACCGGGTCGTTCGTGCGATCAACAATCAGATCGAGCACGACTTCGCCCCCTACTGGCACATGTCCGCAACGCTGCGCCTGGAAGGGCGCGCGCGGCTGCGGCCGGGCAAAGATCCGGGGCGCGACCGACACCCCGACGTGCGGGGTGACGCCATCATCTACTTGTGGGACGACGTTTCGGCGACCGATGCGCTCGGATACCACGATCTCAGCAACGCCGGACTGCCCTACGGCTTCGTCTTCACCGAGCTGTCGCGCAGCCTGGGTGAACTATGGTCGGTGACGTTGTCGCACGAGGCGCTCGAGCTCATCGGCGACGCCACGGCGAATCTGCTTGCCGCCGGCCCCCACCCCGGTGAACCCGACCGGCAGGTGTTTCATTGGTACGAGATGTGCGACGCTGTCCAGGCCGAGTCGTACGGCATCGACGGCATCCTGGTGTCGAACTTCGTCCTGCCGCTGTACTTCACCCCCGACCAGGAAAAGGGGGCGCGCAACGACTTCCTGGGCAAGGTGCGCAAGGATGGCTCGACGCTGCCCTCGTTTGGCATCAACCCGGGCGGCTACGTCGGCTTCTTCGATCCCGAGAGCAAGAGCCACGACACCTTCAGCCTGGCCGGCGACCAGCTCGCGCAGCAGCGGCTGACCGTGAAAGCGGCCGTCGGTAGCGCGCGACGGGCGGCTCGCTACCGCGGGCTTGGCACCACGCCAGCGCCCACGCATCGCGCGCGCGCCGCCGATGAGCTGGCGACGGCACGAGTGGCTGCGACGGTCCCGCCCGCGCAAGCAGCCAAGGACGGAAACGCAGCCAAGGCCGGCGATCTGCCGAAACTCGGCGACAGCGATCTCGCCCTGTTCGAGCAGCGCCTGGCCACTGACCCCGATGGCACCCTGCTCGCCGTCAAACACGTGCTGGGTGACGTCGCCAGCACCTGGGACGTCGAGCGGCTGAGGGGCTTCATCAAGATCGTGAAGACCGAGCACGATCCCGCCCACGCGGCCACGGTCAAGCGCGCTGCCATCACCTTCGGCCTGCCGGGATCAAAGAACCTGCCCGCCGGTTTCAGCTTCGAAGGCATGACGCCGCAGATCCCGATCGAGCCCACGAATTGCCAGTTCGAGGAAGAACGCGACGCTTGGGGCTGGATCCGCCATTCCGGCTGGGCCTTCATCAACGAGAAGACCAAATCGATCCTGAAGGCGCCGTTCCGCGAGCCGGCCGCCGCGCCCTACCTGGACACGCCCGACGGACCGGTGACCAGCGTCGCGCTGCTGGCCGATTTCGGCACCGGGCTCTACCACGCGCGCTACAACGCCCGCCACATCGAGAGCTTCGCCCCGAAATACGCCTTCCACCTGGGTGACGTCTATTACGCCGGCAAAGAACAGGAATTCCGCGATCGCTTCGCCAACGTGCTCAAACCGATTCTTGAAAAGGGTACCGAGCTGTTCGCGCTCAATTCCAACCACGAGATGCTGTCGGGTGGCGCCTGGTATTACGAGTACCTGGACGACAAGCGCGGCAGCTACGGCGAAGCCAAGCAGCGACAGAAGAGCAGCCTGTTCACGCTGCAGGTCGGCCGCTTCCGCTTCATCGCCATCGACACGGACTACCACCAGGGCGGGCGGCTGCCCGCCAGCCTCAAGGGATGGCTCGGGACGCAACTGGCCCGCAGCGGCACCGACGGGCAGATCAACATCCTGCTAAGCGCGAACCAGCCCTACAACCTCGGCTCACCCAATCTGACGACGCTGTACCAGGAGGATCTGAAGGACTTCGCAAGCCAGGGCCTCATCGACCTGTGGTTCTGGGGCAACACCCACTACTGCGCGCTCTATGACCGGCGCGACGCGGCGGCCGGGGGCAAGCCCGTCCTGCCCTTCGTGGGCAGCTGCATCGGGCACGCGGGCTACCCCTATGACGTCATCCGCGACCCTGAGAAGAAGAAATCAGCATCGGCCGCCGACGTGCGCTTCCTGGAGGACAAGTCGCGGTTCTGGGGCACCAACGTGCGCCCCGACCGGGGCAACAATGGCTTCGTATTGATGACGCTCAAACACGACACCGGCGAGATCGTGCTCGAATACATCGACTGGCGAAAGATCCGTCGCGCCACCTGCACCCTGGGCGCCGACGCCGCGGGTGTGGTGCGCATCAAGACGGTCAACGTGACGGCCTAGCAGATCACGGCGGTTCATGGCGGACGCTGCTTGCGGTCAAGCGCGCCAGGAGCGAGCTGTGATCCAGGCGGCCGCTCATACAGGAATTGAGAGATCGCACCATCGTCGCGCGTTCGAAGCCGTGCGGCCTGGGGTATTCTCCGGCGCCATGATTGCCAAACCGTCGCGGCGCGATTTCGTCCTGGGTTCCTGTGCCACGGCCGCCGCCAGCGGCTGCGCCACGCGGGCGTCCGGCGGCGGCGGCGGTAGATCTGGTGCTTCGCTGGTGGTGTACTTTGGCACGTACACGCCCAAGGACGGCGCCAGCCGGGGCATCTACCGGGCGACCCTGGACACGGCCAGCGGTGCGCTGTCGCAAGCCACTCTGGCCGCCGAGACCGCCCATCCGTCCTACCTGGCCATCGCGCCCGACGGACGCCACCTGTACGCGGTCAACGAGTTGGTCACGTCCCAAGGCGAGCCCGCAGGTGCGGTGCAAGCCTTCACGATCGATCCCGGCACGCACGATCTGACACCCGGAAACCAGCTATCGACCGGCGGCGGCTCGCCCTGTCACCTGACGCTCGATCGCACAGGCAAGGCGCTGGTGGTCGCGAACTACCTCAGCGGCAGCGTCGCGAGTTTTCCCCTGCGACCCGACGGATCAATCGGACCGCGCGCTAGCCTGATTCAGCATCAGGGCAAGAGCGCCCACGCCACCAGACAGGCGGGACCGCACGCTCACATCGCGATGCTGGATCCGGCCGGCAAGCGCGTGTTCGTGTGCGATCTGGGTCTCGACCGCGTGCTGGCCTACACCGTCGACGCCAACGGTGCGTTGACCGGCAGCGCCACCCCGGCGGGCACGCTGGCCCCGGGCAGCGGCCCGCGCCACATCGCCTTTCATCCCAGTGGCCGCTTCGCCTACGTCAACAACGAGCTGTCCTCGACGGTGACCGCGTTCACCCACGACCCCGACACCGGGGCGCTGACCGAGTTGCATACGCTGTCGACCCTGCCCGGTGAACACCCGGGCAACTCGACCGCCCACGTCCTGCTGACTCCCGACGGGCGCTGGCTGTACGTCTCGAACCGCGGGCACGACAGCCTGGCGATGTACGCGGTTGATCAAGCCACCGGCCGTCTGACTGCGCAGGGCCACCAGCCGACCGGCGGCAAAATCCCGCGCGACTTTTCCATCGACCCCGGCGGCGCGTTCTTGCTAGCCGCCCACCAGAAATCGGACAATGTCATGGTGTTTCGGATCGAACCGTCAACCGGCCGACTGACCCCGGTAGGCGCGCCGGTGACAGTGCCTAGCTCCGTGTGCGTGGTGTTCCTGCGCGCCTCTTGACCAACTTGACCGCAGGCCCAAGCCGTCAATGCTCCGCGCCTGAGGGCTTGGCCCCAGGGCCCTTCAGAACGTGTAGCGTACGTAGGCGCCGGCGTTGACCGCGCCCGAGGTGTGTACCGACGGGTACTTGGCGAACGCGGCGACCAGGCCGAAGGAAAAATGCCGCGACAGACTGTGGTAGTCGACGCTGGCCCCACCGCTGTAGACGCCCGATCGCTTGACGTCGGGATCCGTGAAGCCAGCGGTGCCCAGCACGTTGGTCGACAGGCGCGCAAGGCCCACGCCCCCGACCACCGAGATGCCGACGCGACCGATGGGCACCGTCAGCCGCAATTCGGCGATGCCCTGGTAAAGCTGCAAGAGTTGCCCGGCCTGCGGCGCGTCGGCAAACTTCGTCGTGTGCGTCGATCCAATGGCGTGCACCTGCAGCGCCAGCCAGCGGAATACCTCGTAGCCGAAGCGCCCGCCGACCGCGACTCCCGGCCCGACCGCCGCAGCCGCGCTGCCGACGAAGACCACCGTCCCCGCCTCGGCCTCGCCGAACAAGCCGTGAGCGAACTTGCGCGGGTCCGGGAACGGCGACACCGGCTCGCTGGTCACCTGCGCGCGCGCCGGCGACGACGACATCGCCATCACGACGGCGAAAAGCAGCGGGGCGGCACCCCGGATCCGTCGGCCCGTCACGTGCCCCGCATGTATGCGATCGCCTGTGGCGTCGGCTTGAACTCGACAGCGTCGCCTGCAAGCAATTGGTCCTTGCCGTCGCGCACCCGCACCGTGAACTCGATCCGCATGGGCACCGACGCGGTGAGCGTGAGGTAGACACGAAACAACGCCGGCACGATCAAGCCCTGCGGCACTTTCTCCATGCCGATCGGGTTGACCTCCGAGCGGTTGATGAGAACACTCGCGGGCCGCGCCATCCAACGGCCGATGGCGTCGAGATCGAGCGCAGCCTCGGCGAAGTCATCCTCGCGGATCACCCCCGACACGACCTCGCCCGCCTCAAACCGCAGCGGCGCCGGCTGGATCAGTGCCGGGATCACGATCTCGTCTTGCTGCTGCTGCGGCAGTGCCATGGCGGCGATCGCCATCCGCTGCGCGGCCACGTCGTAGTTGGCGAACTCGCTCGAACCGTTGACGGTGATCCTGGCGGTGCCGCTCTTGTCGGCCAGGTTGCGCAGCGTGTACTGCACCGACACGCCGATCTTGTCCTGCCGCAGCCACGGCATCGTGAACTTCAACCGAGCGCTCTCATCCGCCAGGATCTTGCGCTCGGTATCCGACGGGGCACGAAACGGGATCGGGAAGGTTGCGGTGGCCTCGGCTACGCCCATCTGGCCCGCCTCCAGCCCCAGCGGACCCATCGCCGGGAAATAGGTCGGCGTGTTGGGCGAATCGCAACCCGCCGCAATCACCAACGTCGCGTAAAGCCAGCCAAGCGACACTGTGTTGGTCATGGTCCGCATGTTCACGCCCCTCCTTTGAACAGAAACGGGTAACTCTGCACGATGGTCTGCGCATCGGACTTCGGGAACTGCCAGTTTTTGACCTGACGTTCTATGCAGCCTTCGACGTTGCGGTTGGCAAGCGTGGTCACCGCCACCTTCACCCGATCGACGCTGCCGTCGGTACGGATGACCCAATAAAGCTCCACTTTGCCGGAAAGCTGCGGCGCGCGCTGCAGTTCTTTTTCGTAGCAGTACTTGACCGCGGCGGCGTGCGCGCGCACCACGCGATTGATCTGCTCCTTGGTCAGCCCACCCTCAGCGTCGGGGGTTCCGGTCTCCATACCCACGCTGACTTCCTTCTCCTTGCCAAGACCAAGGCCGGGCCCCTTGCGCCCCTTGCCCCGCCCGGCGCCCACGTCCAGATCGCCCGAGCCCTGGATGCGCCCGAAGCCGGTGCCACCACCGCCAAGTCCTGTGCCCGCACTGCCCAGGCCGCCCACGCCCTTGCCCGCGACCAGCTTGGCACCCGCGATGCCGTTCAGCGCCTGATCGTAGTCCGCCGCATCGCTGGCGGACAGAAGCCTACCCAGCCCCGAGCCGGCTGCCTTGGCCGTGCCCAGCGCCGCCAGCAGCCCGGTCTTCGAAACCTTGTCGCGCAGCACGTCCTGCCGGCCTTTGGGCAGGACGGTGTCCTTGGCGGTCGCGTCCTGGCGGCCAAGCTTGCCCTGGTCGCCCTTCATGCGCCTGGCTTCGGCGGCCTCGCGCTCTTGCTTCTTGCGCGCTGCCTCGGCCTTGGCTTGCTCCTCGACCGCGGCCTTGAACTTGGGCGTATCGACCACGGGCGCAACGTACTTGGCGATGCGCTCGGCGGTCATGACCCGCGGCTCGCTGGGCAGGCTATTGCCGACGACCAGCACACCTAGCAGCAACAGAAGCGACAGCGATGCCGACAGAAACGTCGTCTTGAACAGCAGCGGCTCATCGAAGCGCGGCCGGCCCACCGTTTCGGGCGGATCCTCGAACGACAACTGCAAGCGCACGTCGCCGGCCGCATCCAGCAGAAGGGTCGCGGCGTCGCCGGGCGCAAGCTCGACCTCGCGGAACGGCCCCGGTTTGCGCAGGAGACGCCTGGGTTCGGGCAGGGCCAGAATCGCGGCCACGTCGTGCTGCTCGCCACGCAGACGGATCTGCCCGCCAATACCGGGACCGACGCGCACGCGGTGACCCTGGCGCGTGGACTTGACCACGGGAAAGTGCCGCGGAAAACCCTC
>JANPCZ010000214.1:0-51185 GCA_031431215.1 Myxococcales bacterium | reverse complement strand
CGGACACCTCGGCCGCCACGGTTGAGCACGTGGGTGTAGATCATCGTGGTGCTGACGTCCTTGTGGCCCAGCAGCTCCTGGATGGTGCGAATGTCGTAGCCGCCCTCGAGCAGGTGGGTGGCGAACGAGTGCCTCAGCGTGTGCGGAGTCGCGGGCTTCGTCAGGTGGGCCTCGACGGCTGCCTGCCGGACCGCGCGCTAGATGACGGTCTCGTGCAGGTGGTGGCGCCGGACCTCGCCGGTCGCCATGTCCTTGTAGTGCCGCGTGGCCGGAAAGACCCACTGCCAGCGCCATTCTCGCGGCGCGCTCGGATACTTCTGGCGCAGGGCGTCCGGCAGAGCGACGAAGCCCGCCCCCGCATTGATATCGACCTCGTGCTGGGCAAGCACGCAGGCCAGGTGCTGCCTCAGCGGGACCAGCAGCGCGTCGGGCAGCATGGTGATCCGATCCTTGCGACCCTTGCCGTCGCGCACGGTGATTTCGCGGCGATCGAAGTCGATATCCTTCACCCGGAGGGTCAGTGCCTCCAGCAGACGCAGGCCGGCCCCGTACAGCACCGACGCTACCAGGTAAGGCGCACCGGCAAGCCCGCGCAGCAGGCCGGCAACCTCGGCCCGCGACAGCACCACCGGCAGCCGCTGCGGACGCTTGGCGGACACCACGTCGGTCACCCAACCAACCTCGCGGTCGAGGACCATCTGGTACAGAAACAGAATCGCCGCCAGAGCCTGGTTCTGGGTTGAGGCACTGACGCCTTCCTTCACCGCCAGATGCGTGAGAAACGCCCCGATCTCGGCCGCGCCCATCTGTTCGGGGTGGCGCTTGCCGTGGAACAGGATGAACCGGCGGATCCACTGCACGTAGGCCTTCTCGGTTTGTGGGCTGTAGTGACGGGTGCGGATGCTGTCCCTCACGCGATCGAGCAGTCGCGGCGGTTTCCCATCGGCCACGGTCGTGAGGCCGGCCGCGCTGCCGGACACGCGTCCGGGATCCGGGCGCGAGCAAGCAGTCGCGGCGCTGAAACCGGACGGGGCCACGGGTCTGGAACGCATGATCGCTGGCAGCTGCCAGCAGCATGCCACCCAACCGGCGCGACCCGCTCAGCGAGCGCCGGGGGTAAGCGCCAAACGCTCGGTCTGGTAGAAACCCGGGCGTGGCGCCCACAGCAGGCACCGAGCCAGCTCCCGACCGTCTCCGATTTGCGGAGGCCATTTTGCCCTTCGCGACGGCGGGCGAGCTCGGCCGCGGGCAACCGGCCGGCCACGTCCTGCGCACGTGTCTCATCGCCATGGAGTTGGCGGCCGAGATGGGCCTGTCGGACGCGCAACGTTCCGACATCTACTACACGAGCTTGCTGGTTCACACCGGCTGCACCGCGGGCAGCGCCCACTTCGCGGCCGTGCTCGCCCAGGACGAGATCGCGGCGCAGAGGGACTTCTGTCTGTGCGACGCGAACAACTTCACCGAGGTGCTGGCCTGGATGCGGCGGAACGTCGCTCCGGGGGCGCCCCTGCCCACACGCGTCGCTCGCATGCTTGGCTTCATGCTCAAGGGCGGCGAACTGATGGCGGAGGTCGAGGGCGGATGTTCAGACGTAGGCGGACGGATCGCGGCCCGGCTGGGGCTGTCGGCCGAGACAGCGAAGAGCCTGCACAACATCTGCGAGAGCTGGAACGGCAAAGGGCCGCGCAAGCTGAAAGGGGTCGCCATTCCACTGCCGGTCCGGATCGTCGGGGTGGCGGCGATGGCGGAGGTTTTCTCGACGGCGCATGGTCCCGAAGCAGCGAAGCAGGCCATTCTTCGTCGGAGCGGCCGCACGCTGGATCCGGAGGTGGCGCGCGCGTTCGCCTCGCTGGCCGGCCGTGGCGCGATCTGGGAGAGGCTGAAGGCCGGGGACCCATGGGCGACGGTTCTCCGGCTGGAGCCCGAGGCGCATGTTCGTGAGCTGGACGCCGCTCTGCTGGACGAGGTGGCGCTGGCGCTTGCGGACTTCGCTGATCTCAAGTCGCCCGCCGCTGCCGCTCATTCGCGCGCGACCTCGGAGCTGGCGGTGGCGATCGCGAAGCGTCTCTTGCTGCCCGCCGAGGATCTGGCCCTGGTTCGCCGGGCTGGCCTGCTGCACGACATTGGGCAGGTGGGCGTGTCGGCCCGGGTGCTCACGAAGAAGGAAGCGCTGACGCCCCTGGAGGAGGCCCAGCTGAGCCTGCACCCCGAACTCTCGGAGCGCATCCTTGCGGGCGCGGGGGCGTTCCGGGCGGTGGCCGCGCTCGTGGGGATGCACCACGAGCGGCTCGACGGGCAGGGATACCCGCGCAGGTTGTCAGCCGCGCAGATCCCGAAGGCCGCCCGCATCTTGGCCGTGGCCGATCGCTATCTCGAACGGACACATGAGGGATCGGGCCATGACGGCGAGGACCCGGGCGCCGTGCTCGCGGCGCTGCGCGCGGAGCAGGGGCGCGCCCTGGATGCCGATTGCGTGGATGCGCTGATCGCCGAGGTGGGCGCCGCCAGCGGATCGCGGCGGCCGTCGAGGCCGACCGAGCTGTCCGCGCGCGAGGTCGAGGTTCTGCGTCTCGCCGCGAAGGAGCTGACGATCAAGGAGATCGGCAAGCTCCTCTTCGTCAGCCCTCACACCGTCCGGCACCACCTGGAACACATCCACAAGAAGATCGGCGCCTCGAGCCGCGCGGGTGCCGTGCTGTACGCCATGGAACAAGGTCTGCTCGACGATCCATAGGCAGCGCCCTTCAAAATGGGATCTTCGTCCCATCGACCCCAAAAGCCCGATGGTCAAGAGTCCTTTGCAGGAGGACCGATGACCAACCGAACACTGTTTTCAAGAATGACCGTGGCCGCGATGATGCTTTCGACGCTGGTGGCAGCCGACCTGCGGGCCGAGCCGACGCCCCCCGTGGCCCCCGAGGTCAAGAAGGCCGTCGAGGCGTTTGCAGGTCGCTGGACCCTCGACGGCGCCGTCACCATGCCGGGCGCAGGCCCCAAGAAGGTCGCGCTGAAGCTGGATTGTAAGAAGACCGGTATGGGCAAGGCCGTGGCCTGCACCATGTCGGGTGCCTTCGACGGCAGCATCCTCGTGGCCTACGACCTCTATTCGAAGGCGGTTCACTTCATGGCGGTGACGTCGGACGACGAGGTCCACGATCACAAATGCCATTGGCAGGGAGACCAGAAGCTGGTGTGCGATCCCCTCAAGGGGGGCATGGGTGGGATGGCGATTACCGAGGATCTCGAGTTCACCGTGGGACCCAAGAAGCTGGCTTTCAAGGCCGTCGTGACGATGCCCGACGGCAGCAAGGGCACCTGCGAATTCATGAGCAAGTGACCGGCGCTACCCGTGGGCGTATGCCAGGGCCGACCGCGCGGGGCGAAGAGACGTACGTGCGGCCGGCTCACCTTGTCGCCGAGGTGCCACATACCGAAAAGGCCGGTGCGGTAGCCGGCGGCGCGCAGCCGCTCGGCATCCGCGCGGCAGGCTGCCAGTGCGTCGACCGTTCGAGCGGCGGGTGGCTTGAAAGTTGTAGGTGGTGTCGTCCATGAGAATTTCTTCCTTCGCTTGGTCCGCACCGCTCATTCCCACTGCGCTCAGCGCCTTCCTCTTGTGGTCGTGTTCCGACCGGGCCAAGAAAGACGCTGACCTGGACTCGGGTGAAGTCAAGGCCGAGGTCGGCGCCGACGTTCACGCAGACACCCAGCCGGACGCGAGCATGGACGCTGCCTGTGGCGGGAACTCGCGCTTCATCTACATCGTGCCCGGTTGTGGCAGCGACGCGAAGCCGCTGTGCGCTTTTCGCGGCATTGACTCCGCCGCCGTCCTCGTCCCCTATTGCGGTTGCGATGGCCGCAGCTTCAACGGAGGCCTCGACCATGCGGAGCAGCCGTTCCGGGCCCAGGGCTTCTGTCCCGACGGTGGGATTGCGCCCGATGCCACGGCAGATCGTCCTCGCGACGATGCACGGAACCTCGATGTCCCCCCCGAGGATGCGCCCGCAGATGCCGTGTGCGGTGGGGACTCGCGCTTCATTTACACGGCGCCCGGTTGTGGTGGCGCCGCGAAGCCGCTGTGCGCTTTTCGCGGCATTGACGCCGCCGCCGTCGCCGTCACGTATTGTGGTTGCGACGGGCACAACTTCCAAGGTGGCCAGTACGCCGAGCAGCCGTACCGGGCGTGGGGCCCCTGCCCCGACGCTGGCGTTCCGCCGGCGAACCCAGCGGGCTGTCCGGCCCAAGATCCGATGCCGAACTCGACCTGCAGCCTCGCTGCTGGCCAGTGCGAGTACGTCGCCGAGCGCTGCGCGAGCGGCAGCACACGCATGCGGCTGTGCGCCTGCACCGATGGCAAGTGGTCGTGCGTGCAGGACCTCGGCTGCCGCGTGGATGAACCGGCGCGGTCCACGCCGCCGCCCGCGTGCCAGGCCGCTTGTACGTCTGGCCAACGGTGTGAGTACGTCGTTGAAAAATGCCCCGCGAACGAGGATCTGACGGGCAGCTGCTGGTGCGGCAACGGGAGTGTCAACTGCAGCCGCTCGTTCGACTGTTATCCTCGGCTTGCGTGCGCAAGCGCTAACGGCCGGAACTGCGTGACCTTGGGCTCTGCCTTCGTGACGGCCCCGTGGTGTCCTGCGGACGCGGGCACGTGCCAGGGATCGCCGTGCAAGATTGGTGATGACCGGCATTCGTGCGTTCGTGTCGGCGGTTTCACGCGTGGCGCGGTCTGCGTCTACGGCCAGTGGGCTTGCCCCGTCGGCTACGCGCTGCCGGTGCCGTAGCGGCCGGCTTGCCCTGTGTCCTGCGAGGATGCGACGACGGAACCGCGACACGCCGGTCGTGATCCTGGCTCGCGGCACCACGGGGTCTCGCAGCCGGTGTCCCCCCCCAACGACGCCCTGCCTTGGCTGCACTGACGACCGCCGGCGCGACCCGCGGCGCGGCCGTCAGTGGTGCGCGCGGGTGGTGGCGCATCGGATCGAAGGAAAGTCCGTGACCTTGCCGTTGTAATTCGGGCCCTCGTAGGGCGGGGGGCGGCAAGAGACCGGTGGCTGTGCTCACGTGCCGGTGTATGATTATTCATATGATTCGGCGCACGACCCTGATGCTCGAGGAGCAGGTGCTGCGCGACCTCAAGCGTGTCGCGGCGGAGGAAGGCAGAACCCTGTCAGACGTTACCCTCGAGGTCGTGCAGCGGGGACTGCGGGACAGGAAGAACCCCAGGCGTTCGATGGTGATCCGGCTGCCCGTCTTTTCGATGGGCCGCGCCCGGGTAGACATCGCGGATCGTGACCGGCTTTACGATTTGCTGGATGCGCGATGAGGTTCTGCGTCGACACCAACGTCCTCATCTACGCCGCCAACCGAAACTGCGCCGAACACCCCGCTGCACGAGCGGCGTTGGATTCGTGGCTCCGTGGGTCAGCCCCGTGGTGTGTCAGCTGGGGCATCGTGTATGAGTTCTTGCGCGTAAGCACCCACGCTCGAGTTTTCGACCGGCCCCTGACGGCTGCCCAGGCCCTCAGCTTCATCCAGGTGATCATCACGTCGTCCCAGGTTGCGGTTCTGGTCGCGACCGCTCGCCATCAGGAACTGTTGCAGCAGACCATCGCTGAGGTCGGGCGACCGGCCGGCAACCTGTTCCACGATCTGCATACGGCCGTGTTGATGCGGGAACATGGCGTTCCCGAGATAAGAACCGTTGACGCGGACTTCAAGCGATTTCGCTTCTTGAAAGCGACCAACCCACTTCTGGGTTAGATGGGCCGCTGGCGCCGTCTACCCCGAAGCCGCCCCGGAAATAGCCGCGCGCCCGGCGATGCCGACGTAGACCACGTGGGTGCGGCCGCCGGTGCCTGCGCGGTGGCGGGTCACACGAAAACCGCCGGCGCCGAAGCGCGCCTCGAAGGCCGCGTCGGCCTCCTCGGACCACACCGCAAATACGCCACCCGGACGCAGCGCACGCCGCGCGCGGGTGACAGCGGTGGGCCCGTACAGCCGATCGATCCGGCGGCGCTGCTTTTCGCGCGGGCCCTCGTACAGATCGAGCACGACGGCGTCGTAGTGACCGGCGGGCGCCTCCGCGATCACGCGGGCGACGTCGGCGATCTGCACCCGAACGCGGCGATCACCCACGGCGTTCGCGGTCAGAAGCGCGATCGGGCCGCGGCACCACGCCAACACCGCCGGGTTCACGTCGACAACCGTGACTTCCGCCTTCGCCGGCAGCCGATCGAGCGCCGCCCGCAGCGTGTACCCCATACCCAGCCCGCCCAGCAGCACGCGTGGCGAGGGCTGCTTGCGCACCGCCTCGCACGCCAGGTGCGCCAGCGACTCCTCGGACCGACGAGCCAGGCTGGTCATGAGCACGCGGCCCGCGATTGTGATGAGGAAGTCGCGCTCGCCCCTCTGCCGCAGCTCAAGCGGGCCGTCGGAGGTGTCGACGCGATCCAGGACCTGCCACTGCCGCATGAGAGCGCGCGCGATCAATCGGCCAGCTTCAGGAGAGGGCGAACGGTCGAGCCAGGTTCATCGTCGGTGCGCACCCTACCCCAGAACCGAGCCGGCGCGCTTCATCAGGCGCCCGACGTCAAGTCCGTGTGGGCAGGCCGCGCTGGCGGCGGCGAAATCGAGGTGCGAGAACGAACGCGCCACGGCCGGCAGATCACGGAACAGCTCGCGCGCGCGGTCGTGTTTGCCGTAGCTGTCGTGGTACATGAGGTAGCGAAGCGTCGCGCCGATGTCGACCGGCGCATCGACCGCCGCACCGCACAGGTGGTCGCAGCCGTCGCAGGTGTTCGATCGCGTGGCCGCGGCATAGCGCCAAAGGGCTTCCTGCTCGGCCTGCGTCAGCTTGGTTTTATCGACGGCGGCGCCGACGTTCTCACGGACCTTGTCGAGGTTGTCCATCTCGGACACCGCCGCGGTGAGCCGCTGGTCGGCCCACACCGCTTTGAGCACCGCCTGGAACTTGTTCCACTTGCCGGCCTGCTCGAACTTCTGGCTGCGCTCCTGGAACGACACCGCGGACGCCTGCGTCTTCATCGCGATGAGCCCGACCTTGGCCTTGGCGGCGACATCCATGGCACGGTTGAGTTCGTCGTTGCCGTACTGCTGGAAGTTGTAGCGAAACATCACGGTGTCGATCCACGGCGTCTTCGCCGCCAGCTCGAGCAACTCGGTCACGTTGCCCTGGTGGCAAGAGAATCCGAAGTAACGGATCTTCTTCTCCTTGCGCAGCCGCTCGACCACCACGCGCAATTCGTCGTTGATCAAGGCCGGGTCCTTGAGCCCGTGCAGGAAGAACATGTTGACCCAATCGGTCTGCAAGCGCTCGAAGCTGGAATGCAAGGAAGCTTCGAGGCCGACCGGATCGTGCTTGCCGCTCTTGGTGGTGATCCAGATCTTGCTGCGCAGGTTGGCCCGGACGTGAAACGCGCCGATGGCGCGCTCGCTGTTGCCGCCGGTGTAGCCGGCCGCCGTATCAAGGTAGTTGACGCCGTAGCGCACGCCCTCGGCCAATTTCGGATCGAAGCGCGGATCGAGCGGCATCGACCCACCCATGACCAGCATCGGGATCTTCTCGCCGGTCTTGCCCAGCACCCGCGTCGGCACCTGCACGGACGCGGCAGCCAGCGCACGTGGGCCAACGCCCAAACTGGACGCCAGCACCAGTCCGCCACCGATCGCACCGGTAGCACCCACCACGCCCTGCCCGAGAACCTGTCTGCGAGTCATGTTCTTGTCGTTCATGATTCAGCCCTCCGTGATTGCCGGCGGCAGTCTACAGGAGATTCGCGATACCCAAGTGTGTTGTGGCGCTCACTGCAACACGAAGCTCAGGTAGCTCACGCGGCCGGCGCGGAACTCGCGGTTGATCACCGACCCAGGCACCGCCGCGAACTGGTGGAACGCGGGCCAAAGCATGCGCGGGATGATGCGTTCAAGGAGCTGCATGCGGCGATGGTTGTCGGCGTCGAGTGCGCGCAGGACGCGCGCGGTGATGTCGGTGCGGCCAAGCTCGGTGAAGCCGGCGGCGGCGATGTCGCCAAGCCAGGTGGCGACGTCGGACTCGCCCCGAAAGTCGGCGTACAGAAAGTGACCGCCGGGCTTGAGCACGCGCTTCACCTCGGCGAGAAAACGCGGTAGCGAGCCGTAACAATGCGACGACTCGACGTTGAGCACGACGTCGAAGCTGGCGTCTGCAAAAGGCAGCGCCTCGGCGTCGCCCTGCTGGAACGACAGCCCGGCGACCTGATGGCGCGTCTGGCACAGCGCGACCGCGGTGTCCGAGATGTCGAGCCCGACCACGGTCGCCGGACCGAGGGTGCGCTGGACGAACGAGGCACCACCACCCCGACCGCTACCGACTTCAAGCACGGCGCTACCGCGCAGATCGATCGCGCTCGCGACGTGGTGGTAAAGCAGGATCCATGAGCGGTCGGGCTCGTCGGCTGCGTCGAGGTCGAGAGGCTCGGCACCTTCGACAGGCGCCAGGCCATAGTTCATGTACACCCAGTCCGCGTCGCGGTAGCGACCGGCGAGATACCGGTACACCTGCTTCCACAGCAGCCGGCGGGCGGCGGGGAAGCGGTTGGCAAGGTTGAACAGGCGCACCAGCATCGGAAGATCGCGCAGTATAGGGCGCGGGCGGCGGGGCCATGAACCGCCGCGCTACTTCGTGTGCGATGCCGGCTGTGAGCCGCCCTTCTGTGCAGACGCGGCGTCTTCCTTCTGTAGCTTCTCGTTGGCGGCGATCTGCACCTGCACGCGCCGGTTCTGACGGCGGCCCTCGTCGGTGGTGTTGTCGCCGATCGGCACGTCGTCGGCGTAGCCCCGTCCGGTCATGCGCGGCCGTGGCAGGCCCTGCGTTTCCAGGAACGCGATGACGGCGTCGGCGCGCGCCACCGACAGCTTCAGGTTGGTGGCCTTCTTACCCTTGTTGTCGGTATGGCCCTCGATCACCAGATCGGTGTCCCGGTATTCCTTCAGCACCTTCGCGAACTCGGTCAGATCGTTCTGGGACGCTGGCTTCAGCGTGGCCTTGCCGGTGTCGAACAGGATGGCCGAATTGAACTTGACCACCAGCTTGTCACCTTGACGCTCGACCTTGGCGCCCTTGACCCCCTTGAGGGCTTTCTCTTGCTTGTCCATGTAGTGGCCGATGACCGCACCCGTGCCCGCGCCCGCCGCCGCGCCGACGCCGGCGCCGATGAGCGCGCCCGATCTGCCACCGAGCAGCGCCCCGATGCCCGCGCCCAGCAGTGCCCCGCCGCCCGCGCCCGCGGCTGCGCCCGTGCCGGTCTTGGTCGCGCACGAGCCGGCCACCAGTGCGAACGCGGGGATGAGCAGGAACAGACCTTTGGTTGATGTCTTCGTCATAGCGATCTCCGATGCGAACTGATCACCTACCATTCAAGAGCGGGCATCAGGAAACCGGGCCGCCTCGTTGCTCAGTGGCCGTGGCCTTCATCATGGCGAATCGCCGATGCGAAACTGGAAGGGCTGGCGCTGACCGGCGGCAATGGTGAAGGACTTTTGCACGGCCCGGTAGCCGGTTTTCGTGAGCGTGAGTTGGTGCGGCCCCGGTGGCAGAAAGATGCTGCGGACCAGCGGCGTGCGGCCCTGGCTGCGCCCGTCGACACGGACGTCGGCACCAGACACGTCGCACAAGACCTCGATCTCGCCGAACTTGCGTGCCAGGCCGATGGCCTGGCGTTCGGCGTCGGCGCGATCCGCGGGCGGCAGGTTCCCGCCCTTGAGGTAGCCGCGAAAGGCAGCCAGCGCTTCCAGTTCCTGCCCGCGAGCGCGCAACGCGATGGCCTGATCGTACAGACCGTTGCTGCCCCGCTGGGCGGCCGAAACGTGGGGACGAGACTTCGCCGCCGGTGACGGCGCCGCAACCGGCGCGAGCGTTGGTTCACGCGCTGGCACGGGCGCGTGAACCAGCGCCGGCGCGGCCACCCGCGCTGGTTCACGCGCTGTCGTAACTACTGGCACTTGCGCCAGCGTCGGCCCAGCAGGCAGCGCCGGTGTCCGGGACGGCGACACCAGGGCCACCACAGCACCGGCGACGCACACCACACCAGCGATCACCGCCGCCCACGGCCACCATCGCCGCGCCGGCCGCCGCACCAACTCGGTCTCGCGGTTCTGCTCGCCCGCGGCTGCACCCAGCGTGGTCGCCACCACCGCAACTCCAGTTGCCCCCGCCCCCGCCGCCGCCGCCGCGCCGGTTGCCGCTGTCGCCACCCCACCAGCCAACGCCAGCGACGGCGGTCCCATCGGCGCGAGGGCCGCCGCAAGTTCGACCATGGTCTGAAAACGCTGGGCGGGATCCTTGGCCAGCGCCCGACACACCATCGCATCCAGCGCCGCGGGGATGGTCGCGTCGATCTGGCGCGGCGGGCGCACCGGCTCATGCAGGTGCGCGCCCAGAATCTCGCCCACGCCCTCGTACGGGAACGGCGGCTGCCCGCACAACATCATGTAGAGGATGCAGCCGAGCGAATAGATGTCGGCCCGGTGATCGACCGTACCGGCGCCGCGGCACTGCTCGGGTGCCATGAACAGCGGCGTGCCCAGGACCATCCCGGTACTGGTCGCGCCCTTACTGCCACCCGGCGGTCCCAGCAGCTTGGCTATGCCGAAGTCCAGGATCTTCACCCGCTCGCGCGGCCCGCCCTCGGGATCGGGTACCAGGAAAACATTGTCGGGCTTGAGATCGCGGTGGACGATGCCTTTGCCGTGCGCCGCCCCGACGCCGCCCGCGATCTGCCTGGCCACGTCCACGGCGTCGTGGGCCGAGAGCCGGTGCACACGCGCAAGCCGCGCGCCCAGGCTCTCGCCATCCAGGCAATCCATCACTAGATACGCCGATCCGTCGGGCCGCACGCCGTAGTCGAACACCTCGACCAGTGCCGGGTGGCGCAGGTTGGCCGCGGTCTTGGCTTCGACGAAGAATCGATCCAGCAGGTCCTGCCGCTTGCAGTGTTCAGGCAACAGCACCTTCACCGCTGCGCGCCGGCCGAGCGCCGTGTGCTCCGCCAGATACACCGCGCCCATGCCGCCTTCGCCCAGCTTGGCCGTGACCCGGTAGTTGCCGAAAGCCTCGCCGATCACGGTCCGATTCCGAGCGCTACCACCGCGACCAGCACTGCCTCGGGCCAGTCGCACTCATGGGCTCGCGTACCAGCGGTCAATTGCCAAGGATGGGCGTGACCACGATCTTGCGGAAGCTGACCTTGCCGTGGTCGCCCTGGATCAGGATGGGCCCGGGCTCGCCCTCGCGCGCGTCCATGGCGCCGCCGGTGATGCCTTCGAGGGTGGCGTTGTCATGCACCTTCTGGCCGTTCAGCGTGACCGTGACCTTGTTACCGACGACGATCGCTTCCATCGTCTGCCACTCGCCAGCGGCCTTCGACGCGTTGATGCTCGGTGGCAGCCGGCTGTAGATGGCCATGTGACCGAGCGCCTCGGCCGGCTTGCCGGCGTCGTCGAGAATTTGCAATTCGTAGCGCCCACGCACGTAGAAACCACTGTTCGAGCCCTTGTCGATGTTGTATTCGGCCTCGGCCTTGAAGTTCTTGAAGGTCACCTTCGACACCAGGTTGTTGGCGTGCGCCTCGTTGGTCAGAGTTCCGTTCACTATCACCCAGCCGCCGGGCTTGTCGGGGTCCTGAAAACCCCAGCCGTCGAGCGACTTGCCGTCAAACAGCGTGACCGGCTTGCCGTATTTCTGTTTCGCGTTCGCGTCGGCTTTCTTCCACATCGGCGGCCGCTCGCCCAGGCACTTGGTCTCGCCAAATTTGCCGCCAGTAAATGTGATCTCCAGCTTGCCCTTCACGATCTTGCCGCGACCGAACGGACTGGCCGAATCGGGCGGCTGCTTGCCCTTGGTCCACAGCAGAAGCTCGTTGTTCTCGACCTTCACCAGCTCCAGTGGGCCGACGCTGCCGCCGCGATTCAGAAAGGCGCCGGACAGCTTGTCGCCGTCCTGCTTGACCTCGAGCCAGTAGGCAAAGGCGCCTTTGGGGGCAACCGGGTTGATGTCCCACTTGCCGAGGAACGGCTTTTCACCGGCCGCGTGCGTAGCGGCAGGGCCGGCCGCCGCGCCGGCCAGGAACGCGAGAGCCGGGAACAGTGTTTTTGTTCGCATGGCGGCGGAGCGTAGCGCTTTTCGGCCCGGCCCGCGCGTGATCGTCGCAACAGCAGCTAGAGCTTGCACCCCTTCTTGCCCTTGCCATCGCCCAGCGTCGAGCACTTGTAGCCCTCGGCCACCCGGCACTCCGAGTCCCTGGTGCAGGTCCTGATGCAGTACTGGTCGTTCACGCGGGCCGGATCGGGATCGTGGCATTGGGTGTCGAACGGGCAGGTGTTTTCGTCGCCCACGGTACAGCCGCGCCCGCCGCAGTAGCCACCCGGGAAGTTCGCGCCGGTCAGGCACTCCCACGGTCCGGGCCCGCACTCGCGATCGGTTCGGCAATCCTTGCCCGGGCCGCGGCTGGCAAATACACACAGGCCGGGCAGGTTGTCGGCGGGATCGTCGAAGCACGCGTAGCCATTGGCGACGCGGCAATCTGCGTGCGCCTTGCAGCCGTCCAGGCACAAGCCGCTGTCGCCGAACGGCAGGCAGATGCCGTCGCCGCCCGGCGCGCAGGTGGCGTTGTTACCGGGTTTGCAGCCGACGGTCACGCACATACCGTCGGGAGCGCTGAACGGATTGCGTAGGCACACCTGCGGCCCGCGGCAATCGCCGAAGTTCGTGCAGGCGTCGCCGTCGCGCGCAGCGGTGCGACCGGGCACACAGGCCTCCTTGCCCAGATCGATGATGCCGGACAGCTTCTGCGAGCAAGTGCTTGCCGCACTGGCGCAGGTACTGCCGGCCGCGCAGCGAGCAAAGCAAAGGCGGACCTGATCGTCGCCGAAGGGAGCCGAGCAGAACGCGTCACCGCCGCAGTCCTCGTCGAGTTGGCAGGGTTGCGTGCAGTACCCGGCGGCCGGCCATTTCTCACCCTCGTCGAGGCACGTGAAGCCCGGCGTGCACCCGTTGTCGTCAACGCAGGTCTTGCCGACCCCGAAGCTGCGCGGCGGCTCGACCGCCGGCAGATCGGGAATGCGATCGGGCGCCAGAGCCAGATCGGACCGCAAGCTCGGCGCGTCCGGGACGGCGCCCGGGGCCGACGCATCCGCAGCGACGCCGGTGCTGCCCCCGGCCTGCCCTGCGGCCCCCGCCGCGCCGGTGCTGGTGCCGCCCGATCCGCCGCCGCCCCGGCCCAGTGCTCCCGAAGCCACGTCGTCGCCACCAGCATCGAATGCCTCCGGTGGCATGCCCGAGCCGCTACCGCACGCCGCCTGGCCAAAGGCCAACAGGCCGGCGAGGTGCCAAATGGTCGAGAGCCGTGACACACGAGGAATCTTCATCGTGCCCACCAGACACCGTGAACGAAAGAAACACAAAGCCGGTCTGGCGACGGCCGCATCAAATGGCCGCTGACACCACTGTCAGCCCGTGGCGCCAGGGTCGGGCGATGTGGGAGTCGATTTCATACTCACGCCTTAGCAACCTTGACGGGGCATGTGGCTCGGGCGACCCTGAGAAGTGTCCGCGTGATGAGCGGGCCTGTGATGGCGGCGCGTAGTCCAGAGAACGCATCCGACACCGAGCTACCCAGCCCGCGCGTCGGTCAGTCATCGGCCGACAGGTCGAGGACGGGGGCTGCGTTACCGGCTGGCTTGACGCCCACGGGACATAGCAGGCCACGGCCCGGGCCCCCACCGATGGCGGGGCTACATATCACCGCGACTACGCCGAGCGCCGTGCCGATAGCGCGCATGGGGCGCTACCAGATCATCAACCGCATCGCCACCGGTGGCATGGCCGAGGTGTACCTCGCCGTGCACGGCGAGCTGGCCGGCTTCCGCACGCCCGTCGTGATCAAGCGCGTGCTGCCGCACCTGGCGTGCAACCAGCAGTTCATCGACATGTTCCTCGACGAGGCCCGCATTGCCTCGCTGCTGGACCACCCCAACGTCGTCCGCATCTATGAGGTCGGCCACTCCGAGAGCGAATACTTCCTGGTGATGGAGCTGGTGCAGGGCAAGCCTTTCTCGATGCTGCTGCGCTCGTCGCAAGAGAAAGACCACAAAAACCGCCTCGACGCCAAGCTCAGCGCCGCAATCGTCGCCCAGGCCGCCGAGGGTCTGCACTACGCGCACGAGATGCAGGACGCGTCGGGCGCGCCGCTGGGGTTGGTCCACCGCGACGTCTCGCCTCACAACATCATGGTGTCGTTCGAGGGCTCGGTGAAGGTGATCGACTTCGGCATCGCACGCGCGCTCGGCCGTATCACCGATACCCAGACCGGCAGCCTGAAGGGCAAGTTCGGTTACATGTCGCCCGAGCAGGCGCGTGGCGAAGAGGTCGACCGCCGCACTGACGTGTTTTCGCTTGGAGTGGTGTTGTGGGAGGCACTGTGCGGGCGAAAGTTGTTCCACCGCGAGAATGATATGGCGACCATGCGCGCGCTGATTTACGACGCCATCCCCAAGCCGTCGTCACTGGCGTCGGTGCCGCTGGAACTCGAATCCATCGTGATAAGGGCGCTGTCCCGCCAGGCGGCCTATCGGTTTCAGACCGCGCGCGATCTGGCGAGCGCCCTGCAGCGCTGGGTAAATCAGGCCGGTGGCGCCGGAACCGCCGACATCGGCACCGCCATGAAGAGCTCGTTCGGTCCCGACGTGATCGCCTGGCAGCAGATGGTGCGGACCGCGCAGAGTGCGGCGCCCGATCCAGAGGCCACGCGCCCTGGAGTCACCAGCACGAACACCGACCTTGGCGCCATGAGCGGTGTGACCGGGTCGACCCAGGCCCGGACCACGCACTCCCTGCCACCCGCACCGGGGCTGGCGGCCAAGCAACGGACGATGCTGCTGGTCGGTGCGACCGTGGTCGCCTTGGCCGTGGTCGGAGCGGTCGTTGTGAGCCTCGCGAACCGCAGCAAACCGGCCGACCGGGCCGCGCTGGCGCCGGCGGCTGCGCCAAGTGGGCCGTCGGTGCAGCATCTGCCTTCGCGGGCAGTGACGCCGCCGGCGCCGCAGCCTGCGCTCTGGCCTCCCGTCGGCTCGCGGGGCAAGCCGGCGAGACCAGGCTCTGAGCGCAGGAAGACAGCCGCAAGCGAAGTCCCACATGCCAAGCCCGCTGGCGCAAGGCCACCCGACCGCAGACCCAATCCCTTCTGAGACCGCATGAAGCACATCCTCATCCCCACGCTGTTCGCGTTCTTTGCCGGGTTTTCGGCCATCGCCCCGGCGAGCGCCGACGACTCGTGCCCCGAAAGCCCACCCGAGGACAGCAGGGAACGCCGCGCGCTGGCCAAGAAGTGGTTCGGCGTCGGCGAAAAGGCCGACGAGACCGATGACCAGGTCGGCGCGGTCAAGGCGTACGAGTGTTCCTTCCGCATGGTTCCACACGCGTTCACGGCGTTCAATCTGGCGAAGGCGGCCGAGAAGGCCGGCGATCTCGAACTGGCGGTGGACAACTACCAGCGCTACCTCACGCTCGCGCCCGATGCGAAGGATCGCGCTGATGTCGAACAGCGGATCGCTGAGCTCAAGGATCGCGTTGCGAAGCTGGGCCTCGGCACAGCCGTCAAGGCAGCGCCACCTGACAACACCGCCAAACCTGCGCCGCAAGTGGAAGACGGCGAAAATCCCCCGGGGTTGGCCCCGGCACCCCGCACACAAGCGCGAGCGGATGAGCGCGCTGGCCCGGGGCTGGGCGCGCGCCTGGGCACCTTGGGTTGGGTGGTCACCGGCGTCGGCGCCGCGGCGCTGGTGAGCGGGGTGCTGCTGAACCTATCGGCGCGCGGAAAGATGGATGACTGCCGTTCGCTCGCAAAGCAGGGATCGCTAGCGGCGGCTGGCTCGGCATGCGACGACGCCAAGCCGCGCGGGTACGCTTCGTACGCGTTGATCGGCCTCGCCGCCGCGGCGCTGGCGGCCGACGTCGTCATCCTGTTGTCCGGGACCGAGCACCCAACCGAGCCAGCGCTGAGTCTGGCGCCGACTGCAGGCGGTGCGGCAGCGGTGTGGCGGGCGCGGTTCTAGCGCGGCCGGGCTCTTGCGCTGCTACGCCCTGGCCCAGCCGCCGGCGGAGTGACCGCCACCGCGCGGACGCCGCCCGGAACGGTTGCCGCCGCGGAACTCGGGCTGCGGCGACGACGGCGCCGCGACCGCATTCACGAAGCGGTGGCTGCCGTCGACGGTGAGCTTGCTGCGGATCAGGCGCTCGATGTCGCGCAGGTAGGCGCGCTCGTCCTGATCGCAGAACGACAGCGCGATGCCAGCGGCGCCGGCGCGGCCGGTGCGGCCGATGCGATGAACGTAGCTCTCGGGCTCGTTGGGCAGCTCGAAGTTGATGACGTGGCTGATGGCGTCCACGTCGAGTCCCCGCGCCGCAAGATCGGTGGCGACCAGCACGCGCACCCGCCCGGTCTTGAAACCATCGAGCGCCCGCTGCCGCGCGCCCTGCGACTTGTTGCCGTGAATCGCCTGCGTGTTGACCCCGCTGCGATCGAGTTGCTCGGCCACCCGGTTGGCGCCGTGCTTGGTGCGGGTGAATACCAATACGCGGGTCATGCGCGCATCGCCCAGCAGATCGGCCAGCAGCGCGCGCTTGTGCTCGCGCGGGACGAACATCACTGACTGGACCACCGTCTCGGCGGCTGTTGCCACCGGAGTCACCGCAACCCGCACCGGGTTAACCAGGATGCCAGCGGCGAGGTCAGCGATGGGCGGCGGCATGGTCGCCGAGAACAGCATGTTCTGGCGCTTGCGTGGCAGCGCCGACAAGATGCGCCGGATCGGGTCGATGAAGCCCATGTCCAGCATGCGATCGGCTTCATCGAGCACCAGGACCTCGAGTGCGTCGTAGCGCAGGTGCCCCTGCCCCATCAGATCCAGGAGCCGTCCCGGGGTGGCGACCAGAACGTCGACGCCCTGGCGAATGGCGTCCACCTGCGGCCCTTGCCCGACGCCGCCGAACACCACCGCGCCTGATACGCGCAGGTTGCAACCATAGGTGGCGAAACTCTCACCGATCTGCAGCGCAAGCTCGCGCGTGGGGGTCAGGATGAGCGCGCGTGGGCCGCGGGCGCCGGCGGTTCGCGGCGTGCGCTCCAGGCGATCGAGAATCGGTAGCGCAAACGCGGCGGTCTTGCCGGTGCCGGTCTGCGCGCAACCGAGGAGATCCCGGCCGGCTAGCAGGTGCGGGATGGCCTGCACCTGGATCGGGGTCGGCGTCTGGTAGTTCTGGGCGGACACCGCGCGCAGGATGGGTTCGAGCAGATTGAACGAGGCGAAGCCGGAAGCGGGGGCAGAGGCAGGAGCAGGTACAGTGGTCATTGTGAAAACACGATCCTTGGTTCACCGGCAATCCTCGACATGCGCCGCTCCCGCATGTGACGGGGGCTGGTCGTGGGATCGTTCGGCGTGTGGCGGCTGTCCGTGCGAAACCGGGAAGCCAGCAGAGCCGCCAAACCGGTCCTGGCGCCATCCGGGCGCTTGCCCGGACGCAGGACGAAACCTTTGAGTGGGACAAGTGATGCGGTCAAAAGCCCCAGAAGTCAAGCAATGCCTACTCGCGGCAGAACTGGCTGTCGCGCGGCGGCTGGTAGCGAATCGCTAGATGCGGGGTCTCGACGCGAGCAAAACCACTGACCCAGGACTTGCGCGCCGCCTCGATGATCCCGGTCGCCAGCAGGGTGCGTTCCACTGGATACGCCGCCTTGCCCGATACGAACAGGTCCTCGACCTTGCGACATAGGCCCACGGTCTCGGTCGAGTTGGGCGGCGGCGCCACGAAGAACTGCGTGGCAATCACACCGCCTTTCACGCGCGCCGCGAAAGTGAAGTCCTTGATCGCGCCTTCCAGCAGCATCACCGACGTACGGGTGCCATCGGTATGTTCCACCAGGCACGCCCGCGCATTCGCCGCCAGCTTGGCGACCTCGCCGTTGCTGACCAGATCCTGCGTCCGCCCATCGGCGATGGTGGTGCCTTGCGGCGAATCACTGCGCGACAGCGCCGCCCTCAGCAGCAGCTTCGACCAGCGCGCGTCCTCGCCGGCGCGCCACACGCCGTCGCCGCCCAGGCTCTGCACCGACTTGATGCCGGTCTCGCCGCCCCGACGCCGCTCCACCATGCAAAGCGCCGCTTCCAGGGCGTGGTAGCCCTGCCCGTCCCAACCGCCTGGACTCACGACCAGGGCCTCCTCGACCGCGGCCGCAAGCGGCACATCCACCGCGGGCAGCCGCACCGCCAGCGGCAGCGGCGATCCGCACAGCAGCGGGAACTTCAGCCGGCGGGCCGCCTTGACCACGAACGCGGCCTGCTCGAACGTCTGTCCGAGCGGTCCGCCGACGAACACCGGAACGCCCCGGCCCGCCTGGTCGAACACCGCGACGCATGCCTTCACCAGTTCCTCTCGCGCGCCATCGGCGTCAAGGGTCAGCAGCAACACACCGTCGACCGCCAGCTTGGCGCCACCGATGTGCAGTGCCTCAGCCACACTGGGGAACAGGGTGAAGCCGAACTCCTTGGCACGCTCGGCCGCCAGTTCCTTGTCGGGCTTGTCGCGTGCGTACGCCGCGACAATGCGCACGTCGGGGCGGTGCCAAGTTCCCGCCCACGGGTAGCCGACCAGAAATCGATCCGCCAGCCCAAGAACCCGTGAACCCGAAGTCCAGGCCGACGTCAGAAGGGCGATGCGTTTCTCGGGCAACTCACGTTCTCCAGAAGGTCGACTCGCGCGGCGCCGCGTACTTGATCGCGAGGTGGGGTGTCGTGATGCGCTTGTCGCCCTGATGCAAGCTCTCCACCCCGGCGGCGAGGAGCCCGGTCGTCAGCAGCGTCCGTTCGATGGGATCGGTAGGCTTGCCAGTCAGGAACATCTTCTCGATGTTGTTCGCGAGCGGGCTGAACGAGCTGGCCAAGCTGGCTCGCGCAGGCGGCATCGGTAGGTACATCTGCACGGAGAACGGCTCCTTGCGGCCCTCGATGCGCGCCGCGAAGTTGAAGTCCTGCACCAGGCCCGTGAGCATCAGGACGCTGCTCACCAGGCCGTCCGCATGCTGGTAGCGGTACGCATACGGATCCTTGCACAGCCGCCGCACGTCAGCGGGCGACGGCATCATGTGTCCCATGCCGGGGCGCGCCGGCGTCACCGTGTGGCTGCGCGCCAGGCAAGCGTAGACCAGTTGCGAAGGCCACACGCCGTCCTCCCACGCCTTCCAGAACTTGTCGCCGCGGTAGGCCTCCACCCAATTGACGCCGGGCTCGCCCCCCTTGCGCCGCTCGACCATGCACTGGTTGGTCTCGAGCGCGTGAAAGTCGTAGCTGTCGACGCCACCGTAACCCACACACAGCGCCTCGCGCAGCTTCGCCCCCGGCAACATCTCCACCGACGGAATCCGCGAGGTTGCCGGCAGGCTCGACCCCGCCTGAAACGGGATGCGCATCGACCTGCTGACGTCGTACATCTGCTTGGCCTTGTCCCAACTCCACGACAGGTGCTTATCCAGGAACACCGGCACCACACGCCGGCTCTGCTTGAACACCTTCACCGTCTCCATGAAGTGCTCGTAGCGTGGATACATCGTCTGATCTCGGTCGTTGCGCGGATACTTGCCGTGCTCCCCGATCAGCAGGACGCCGTCCACGGCCAGCTTGCCGCTTCCCAGGTTCAGCGCCTCGTTGATGGTCTGGCACGAACGCACGGCCGGGAAGCGCGCCAGCCGCTCGCGCGAGACATCATCAGCGCCGACCTGTTCCACGTACAGCGACACCAGGTCCACCTCTGGGTGGTGGTAGCCGCCGTTCCAACCGTAGCCGTCGAGGAAGCGCCCGACGATGTGCTGGGCATGCGAGTACTTGAAGTAAGCCGTGCACACCGCGGCGATCTTGGGGCGCTTGGCGGCGCGCCCGCCCCGCGACCACAGCAGGGGCGCCACGCCCGCGCCGACGACCACATCGCGCCTGCCAAGCTGCATCGTCAAGCGGTCTACCATGCACGCAATGCCGGGCGACCGGGCAAAACCCAGCGGCCCCCAGCCGCGTCCCGTCGTTGACACCCCATAGCGTGGGTGGCAGTATCCGCGCCCTCGGCGCCAGGGGCGGGGCCCGCTCCGGGAAAAGAGTTTTCGTGCTCAAAGCGTTTTCCATCTTCAGCGGCAACGCGAATCGTGCGCTCGCCGAATCGATCTGCCGGCATCTTGAGACGCCGCTCGGACGCGCTCAGGTGACCCGATTCTCCGACGGTGAGATGTACGTCGAGATCCAGGAAAATGTCCGCGGCGTGAACTGCTTCGTCGTCCAGCCGACCTGTACGCCGGTCAATGATAACCTGATGGAACTCCTGATCATGATCGACGCGCTCAAGCGCGCCTCGGCGGCTTCGATCGTAGCCGTGATGCCCTACTTCGGCTACGCGCGCCAGGACCGCAAGAGCAAGCCGCGTACGCCCATCTCGGCGCGCCTGGTCGCGGACCTCCTGACGGCGGCGGGGGTTGACCGCGTGCTGGGTATGGACCTGCACGCCGGACAGATCCAGGGCTTCTTCAACATCCCGGTCGACCATCTGTTCGCCATGCCGGTCCTGATGGACTACATGAAGGGCAGGTTCTCGCCCGACGCGGTCATCGTGTCGCCTGACGCCGGCGGGGTCGAGCGCGCCCGCGCGTACTCGAAACGCCTCGATGCCAGCCTCGCCATCATCGATAAGCGGCGGCCATCCGCCAACGTGGCCGAGGTCATGAACGTCATCGGCGACGTCAAAGGACGCGACGCGATCATCGTCGACGACCTCATCGACACCGCGGGCACACTGTGCGCTGCCGCCAAGGCAGTGGCCGAGCATGGCGCCCGCGCGGTCTACGCCTGTGCCAGCCACGGCGTGCTATCGGGCCCGGCGGTCGAACGCATCGAAGCTTCGGTGCTGACCGAGGTCATCATCACCGACTCGATCCCGCCTCGCCCCGAGGTCGAGGCGTCATCCAAGATCAAGGTGCTCCCGGTCGCGCGCCTCCTTGGCGAAGCGGTCAAGCGCATCCATCTCGGCGACTCGATCAGTTCCTTGTTCATCTGAGACAACTAAAGCAACCAAGAGGTACGTCATGGATTTCGCAAAAGTGAACGTGGATGTCCGAACCCAGACCGGCAAGGGCGTCGCTCGTAGGACCCGCGCCACCGGCAAGGTGCCAGCCATCCTCTACGGCCACAAGGAAACACCGGTTCCGCTGTCGCTCGATCCGGGCGCGCTGCTCAAGTCGTTGGACAAGGATCGCAAGCGCAACACCGTGTTCACCCTGGCGGTCGCGAACGGGGAAAAGTCCGAGCAGGTGACTGCCATGATCCGCGACTTCCAGATCCACCCGATCTCGCGCAAGCTGGTTCACGTCGACTTCATCCGCATCAGCATGGACGAAGAGATCAACGTGACCGTGCCGTTGATCCTGATCGGCATGCCGATCGGAGTCATCGACGGTGGCAACCTGCACGCCAGCATCCACGCCCTGGCGCTGGCCGCAAAGCCGGGTGCCATCCCGACCAAGATCGAGATCGACGTCAGCACGCTCAAGATTGGGGACGCGCTGCACGTCAGTGACCTCAAGCTACCTGCCGGCGTGCGCAGCCTGCTGCCGCCCAAGGAAGCGGTTGCGTCGGTCGTAGCGCCGCGCGCCGAAAAGGTCGAGGTCGCTGTGACCCCGGTCGAGGGTGCCGTGCCGGCCGAGGGCGCCGCCGCTGCTACCGCGGGTGCTGCCGCGGCACCGGCCGCAGCGGGCGACAAGGCGGCTGCTCCCGGCAAGAAGGACGACAAGAAGAAGGACGACAAGAAGAAGTAGCGCTGGTCCGGCAACCGGCCGGCGCGGGCTTTCCGTCCACGGTTCGACATGTGGCTGCTGGTGGGTCTCGGCAATCCCGGCGACGAGTACGCCGGGACACGCCACAACATCGGCTTTCAGGTGGTGGACGAACTCCTGCGCCGGATCGGCGCCGGCGCGCCGCGTTCCAAGTTCGGCGCGCTGGTGGTCGAGGGCCAGTTGCTCGGCGAGCGGGTGATCTTCTGCAAGCCGCAGGAGTTCATGAACGTCAGCGGCCAGGCGGTAGCGCGGGTGGCGCAGTTCTGGAAGGCGCCACTCGCCCACACGGTGGTCATCCACGACGATCTGGATGTGCCGTTCGGTCGATTGAAACTGGGCACCGGCGGCGGCGCGGGCGGCCACAACGGGCTGCGATCCATCATCGCCGACGCGGGCGGTCCCGACTTTATCCGAATCCGCGTCGGCATCGACCGACCGCCGGCCAACTGGCGCGGCGTCGACTACGTACTGGCCGCGTTCTCGGGAGCCGAGCGTCGCGAGCTAGCGACGGTGATAGCAGACGCCGCGGACGCCGCCGAGAGCATCGTCGGCAAAGGCCTGACCGCCGCCATGAACCAGTTCAATCAAAAGAAGACTAAACCCGAAAAACCGTGATATAGACACGCCCTTTCCGCTCCTTGTCCGGCGCGTTCGCCGGGCCGTAGCCCAAGAGGAGATCCCAATGGCAGAAAAGTTTCATGGTTCGAGCCGAGACATCCCCGGCCGCAAGCGCGAGTACGAGACCATCTTCATCCTGCGCCCTGACCTGCCCAACGAGGTCATCAACGGCATCAACATCAAGATCCGCTCGGTCGTTGAAGCTGGTGGCGGCAATCTGCTGAAGATCGAGAACTGGGGTCGCCGCAAGCTGGCCTACGAGGTCAAGAAGCAGATGAAGGGCATCTACCTCTACTGGAGCTACCTGGGCACCGCCGGGCTGGTCGAGGAAGTCGAGCGCAACCTGCGCCTGTCCGATTCGGTCATTCGCTACTACTCGGTCAAGGTCGCCGAGAACGTCGACCCAGCTGTGCGCGTGACTGACTTCACCGAAGAGTCCTTCGCCAGCGCCGCTGTGCCGGCGGCCGATGAGGAAGCCATCGCGACCGGCCAGGCCGGCATGCGCATCTTTGGCGAGGACGACGAAGATGGCGCCTTCGACTTCGAGGAAGCGGTGTTCGGTAAGGTGGACGAGCCCAGCCGAAAGGGGGACTGATCATGTCGTCGAAGGAAAAAGACAAGGACAAGGAACTTGAGGCCGAGGCCGGCAAGAAGCGCACGATGGGGCGCCGCAAGCCGTGCAAGTTCTGTACGGACGAGAAGATCAAGATCGACTACAAGGACGTCAGCCTGCTCAAGTACTTCATCACCGATCGCGGCAAGCTGGTGCCGCGCCGGTTGTCGGGCAACTGTGCCAAGCATCAACGCTTCATCGCGACCTCGGTGGGCCGTGCGCGGATGATCGCGCTGATGCCGTTCGCGGTCACGGGGACCTGAACATGCGCATCATTTTGCGGGAAGATCTGGATAACTTGGGCCACGCGGGCGAGGTCGTGAGCGTGCGGGACGGCTATGGGCGCAACTACCTGTTGCCGCGCGGGCTGGCCGTGCCGGCAACCGAGCGCGACGTTGCCCGGATGGACCACGAGAAACGAGTCGCCACGTCGCGTGCAGCCAAGCTGGCCAAGGACGTCGCGGGACAGGTCGAGCGCCTGTCGAAGGTTTCGGTCACCCTGACGGCCGCGGTCGGCGAGGAAGGCAAGCTGTACGGCTCGATCACCAGCCGCGACATTGTCGATGCCATCAAGGAACAGGGCGGCGTGGTCGTGGACGTGAAGAAGCTACACCTGGCCGAGCCGATCAAGACCCTGGGCGTGCACGAGGTGTCGATCAAGCTTGGCAAGGACGCGGTCGCCAAGGTCAACGTCTCGATCGTCAAGAAGGAATAGCGGCGCGGCATTCGCGCCGCGCGCACCGCGCGAGCGTTTTGTCCGCCCGCACGTCAGTGGCGGTCGGTAGAGTACCCGGGTGAGTGACTTTCCGTCGGACGGCGGCGTGGGTGGTGCTGGGCGCTCGCCGCCGCATAACCTGGAGGCCGAGAGATCGGCGCTGGGTGGCGTGCTCATCAAGCCGTCAGCGTTCGATGAGCTGGTCACCGGGATAACCGCCGACGACTTCTACCTGCCGGCGCACCGGGAGATCTTCGAGGCGTTGCTGGCGCTCGACAAGCGCCGCCATCCGCTCGACATCATCGCCCTCGCCGACGAGTTGAAGGTGCGCGGCGCTCTGCCGCGACTGGAAGGCGGTCAGGCGTACCTGTCCGATCTGGCCAACGGCGTACCGTCGGCGGAGAACATCGGGCACTACGTCCGCATCGTGAGGGAGAAGGCCACGTTGCGCCGGCTGATCGGCACCATGGCCGAGTTCCAGTCCCGCGCCTACGGCGACATCGGCGAATTTCCCGAGTTCCTGGACAGCGCCGAGACGGCCGTATTCAAGGTCGCGCAGCAGATGCGCCGCGAGGGCTACCGCGCGGTCGGCGACTTGATGGGCCCGGTGCTCGAAGCCATCGAATCGCGAGCCCGCGAGAAGAAGTCGGTCACCGGCGTCGCGACCGGTTTCCACAAGTTCGACGAGATGACGGCCGGCTTGCAGCCCGAGAACCTGGTGATCGTCGCGGCGCGTCCGGGGGTGGGCAAGACCTCCTGGGCGGTCAACGTGGCCATGAACGCTGCAATGCAGCACGCCATCCCGGTACTCATCTTTTCGCTCGAAATGTCGAGTACTGAACTCATGGAGCGCATGCTCGCGGGCGAGGCGCGCATCGACTCGAACAAGCTCAAGCGCGGCTTGATCGAGTACGGGGACTGGAAGAACCGCATTTACCCGGCCGGCGCCCGCCTGACGCAAGCGCCGATCCTGATCGACGACTCGGCGGCGCCTTCGATCATGGAGATCCGGGCCAAAGCGCGACGCTTCGCCGGTGACCAGAAGTACTTCCCGCTTGAGGCTCGCGAGGGCGAGACCAACAAGCGGCGGCTTGGGCTCATCGTCATCGACTACTTGCAGCTTGCCCGTGGCTCGGGCGGCCGACGCGACGACAACCGCGAGCGCGAGATCGCCGAGATCTCGCGGGGCTTGAAGGCGTTGGCCAAGGATCTGAAGATGCCGATCATCGCGGTGTCGCAGCTCAATCGCAGCGCCGAGAAGCGCGAAGACAAGCGGCCCCAGCTGTCGGATCTACGTGAGTCCGGCGCCATCGAACAGGACGCCGACATCATCCTGTTCATCCATCGCGACGATTACTTCGATCACAACAGCGCCGAGAAGGGCAAGGCCGAGCTCATCGTTGGCAAGCACCGCAACGGCGCCACCGGCACGGTGCCGATGACCTTCATCCGCGAGTTCACCCGCTTCGAGAACTACGCCGACGACGCAAGCGACGAACCCTACTAGAGCCAACTGACGTGGCGTCACCGGGATCTCGACAGGCAGCTTGGAACGGAGATCGGACCGCCGGACCGGTGCTGCCGGCCGGCTTGATGGTCGGGCGCTACCGCATCTTGAAGTTGCTCGGTGCGGGTGCCATGGGCGAGGTGTACCTGGCCTCCGACGACAGCCTGGCGCGCAAGGCGGCGGTCAAGATCCTGGGCACCAAGCACCTGGGCAACTCGACCATCCGCGAACGCTTCCTGCGCGAGGCGCGGGCGCTTGCCCGACTGTCGCACCCGCACCTCATCACCGTGTTCGAGGCCGGGCACATCGAACAGGACGACAGGCCGTACTACGCGATGGAGATCCTGAGCGGCGGCGACACGCAGCGATTGCTGGAGGAGCGCGGACCAATGCCGGCAGGGGTGGTGGCGCTGATCGGCGCGCAGGCGGCGGCAGGTCTTGGTGAGGCCGCGCGCGCGGGCATCACCCACCGCGACGTCAAGCCGGCGAATCTGGGCATCACCGGCCAGGGCGTGCTCAAAGTCAGTGACTTCGGTCTGGCCAAGTCGTTCGCCACCGAGAAGAGCCTGACCGGCAAGGGCATGGTGGTCGGCACCGCCGACTACATCGCACCCGAGCAGGCTCGCGGCGAGGCGCTCGACGAGCGCGCCGATGTGTATGCGCTGGGCTGCTCGCTGTTCCATCTGCTGACCGGCAAGCCGCCGTTCCGCTGCGAGGAAGGCACGGAGGTGCGCCGTTACGTCGAGGTCATGCGCGCGCATCTGACGGCGCCGGTGCCCGACCCACGCACGTACGCCGCCCACACCGACGCTGAACTCGCGGTTCTCGTGATGGACTGCATGGACAAGGACCGCGACCGCCGTCCCACCTTCGACGAGATGGCGCCGGCGCTGGCGCGGGTCGCGGGGCGACTGGGCGGCGAGTTGCCGCGCCTGACCCGCAAGCTGTTCACCATCCCGACCGGCACGCCCGTCCTCACCACGCCGCCACCCGAGGTGGATGGCGCGGATGGCGCGACGATGGCGGATACGGCTCGCGCGGATACCGACGCACCTGAAAGCACCTCGTTCACCATGACCCCCGCCACCAACCGTGCGGCCCGGATCGCGGCGCTGGCGGCCGTGGCCGTGGCCGTGGTCGCGGCGGTGTGGTTGTTGGCGACGCGGTAGCGAGAAGCCCGCGCCCTGCGCTACAGCGGCTGGAACACGGGCTCAAGCACGATCGCGATCTCGGCGAAGGTCGGCGAGATCAGCGTCGCGGCTCGATCGAAGCGACGGGCTGGGCCGTAGCCGGCGGCCGTGAGCGTGTGCTGGTCGACCCAGCCCAGCTCCGGGTCGACGATCCAGTACTCCGGGATGCCGAAGCGCGCATACGCCGCCAGCTTCACGCGCTCGTCGTTGCTGCGATTGGACGGGGACAGAATCTCGACGGCAATGTCAGGAGGGCCCTCGATTCCACGTTTCGAAACAATGGCCTTGCGATCAATCCGCACGATAGCCAGGTCGGGCTGCACCACGGACTGCTCGTTGATGATGATGTCGCAGGGAGCGTTGAAGATGTACGCGAGGCCCTTGTCTTCCAGAAGCAGCATCAGGGCATGCTGCAGGCGTCGCGAGACGGTCTGGTGAAACGGGGTCGGCTCTGGTGACAAGTAGAGTTCTCCGTCAATCAATTCGTAGCGCCGCCCGTCGTCAGGAAAAAACCGGTACTCCTCATAGGTATAGGGCACCCGCGCGCGCATGTAGGAGGTCGACATCACACCAGGCTTTCGGGGCGCACCGCAAGCAAGTCGCGCCGCTACTTCGCGAGCGCTTCGTTGAGCGGCTTGCCCTCGGCCTTGGGCAGCGTGACCCCGACCAGCTTCGCCAGCGTCGGCGCGATGTCGGCCGGGCTGACCGCGCGATCGTACTTGCCGGCCTTGATCCCGGCGCCGAACAGCACGACCGGCACATGCTGATCGTAGTCGTTGTTGGTGCCGTGGGTAGTGCCGGCCGGCATCGCGATCCAGTAACGCTTGGGCACCAGGATGATGTCGCCAGCGCGCGCCGGAAAGTGGCTCAGCGCCGCCGCCCGCTGCACAGGATCCTTGGCCTTGCCCGGGTCGAGCAGATCGTCGCTGAAGAACGCTTGCTGGACCCCCGGTACCGTGCGCGCGGCATCGAGCGTGGCCTTGAGCGCTTCGCGCTTAGCCTTGAGCTGCTCGCGCACGCCGGGCGCCAGATAGACCTCCGTGTAGCGAATCGTGTCGATGTGTTTGCCAGGCCCCAGCGCCCGGTTCAGTGCATCGTTGAGCGTCTGCGTGAGCTGTGCGGTCGACATGCGGCCCGCGTCCTTACCCTCGGCCTTGAGCTGCTCGGGAAACTCCATCACGCCGTGGTCGGCGGAAAAAGCCAGCACGTAGTTGTCGGCGCCCACCTTCTTGTCGATCTCATCCAGCAGGTCGCCCAGCGTGACGTCCAGTCGCGCGAGCACGTCTTGCACCTCGTGGCTGCGCGGGCCATAGGGATGCCCAACCGTATCGAGCGCCGAGAAGCTGACCGACAGGTAGTCGGTACCCGGCCCCTTGCCAAGGCCCAGCGCCGAAACCGCGGCGCTCGCCAGCCGGGCCAGGTAGCGATCCGACCACGGGCTGCGCTCCCACGCCGCGAACTGGGACGGCGATGCCGGCGGAAGCGCACCTGACTCGCCTCTGCGCTGTCTCGGCCCTGGCGCAGGCGAGGCCGACGAGGGCAAGGCCGAGGCGGTGCGCGTGAGCGGATGCGGGAACACGCGACCACCCGACATCGTCTCCTGGGGCACGTCGTCCGCGTATTTATAGGCTTTCTCGTCGAGCAACTTGGTCCACTGCCCGTCGGCGTCCTTTTCGATCGGATTGTCGGCCACGAACTTCTTCACGAATCCGGTCAGCTCGCCAGCGAACGCTGTGGACGTGACCAGCGAGCCCTGCTCGAACCAGGCCGCCACGTCGGGCTTGTGGCCAGCCAGTCCAATGGCCGACCGCGCCTTCATCGAGAACGACACCACCCGCGGCATCGGCTGCAACTGCGCCTTCATCTCGTCAGCCAACGTCGGCACCAGCATGTTCTTGCCGCTATCGCCGCCGCCGTTCATCTTCTTGACGTCCCTCATGTAGCCCAGCAGCTTGACGCCCGCATCGTCGGTGCACGCGCTGATCTTGCTGGTCGCACGATCCCACCAGTCGTTCAGGATCATCCCGTGCGTGTGCGGGTAGGCGCCAGTGCCCAGCGTGGTGTGCCCGGGGCAAGTCACGGTCCCCAGGTACGGATAGTTCGCGTTCCTGAACCAGGCCCCCTTGTCGAGCACGCGGCGCAGCCCGTGCTTCCAGTTGCCGCCGTACCAGTCGATGTAGTCAGCCCTGAACTGATCGACCGCCACGAACACCACCAGCTTGGGCTTGCTGGCCACGGCTGCGGCGGGCAGCGGTGCGGCGGCGGCGGCAATGAGATCCGTGGGGCCAGAAGCCGCAAGCAGCATCGCCAGGCACAGTGCGACGACCGACAGTCGGGTTTTCATCGGGGCTTCTTCTACAACGAAATTGGCGGCGCCGTTGAGCGTGTTGCGGTTGGGGTAAAGTCGCGCCATGCGCGCCACCCAGATTACTTTCTGTGCTTGGACGCTGCTCGGAGGCGCTTGCGCCGCGTCCAAGCTGGCGGAGCCCGTGGGGCCGCTCACAGGGGCGCCCGCCGCGCGGCTCGTGCCCGAAGAAGCTGCGTACCTGTCCGACCTGCGACAGCTCACGTTTGGCGGCGAGAACGCGGAGGCGTACTGGGCGTTCGATGGGCGCGCGCTGTCCTTCCAGGCGCACCGCGACGGCGAGGGTTGCGATCGCATCTACCGGATGCCGTTCGATCCGGCGGGACCCGCGCTGCCGCCGACGCAGATCTCGTCCGGCAAAGGCGCCACCACGTGCGCCCACTACTTTCCCACGGGTGACTTGCTCTACGCCTCGACGCACCTGGCCGGCGACGCCTGCCCGCCCCGCCCCGACATGTCCTTGGGCTACGTCTGGGCGCTGTACGACTCGTACGACATCTTCAAAGTGAAGGCCGACGGATCGGGGACGCGACGTCTGACCACCAGCAAGGGTTACGACGCCGAGGCCACGGTGTGCGCCAAGGACGGCTCGATCGTGTTCACGTCCACACGGGACGGCGACATCGAGCTTTACCGGATGGATGCCGATGGCGGCAACGTCAAGCGCTTGACCAGCACCGTCGGCTACGATGGCGGGGCATTCTTCAACGCCGACTGCAGCAAGCTGGTGTGGCGGGCCAGCCGCCCGCTGCCGGGCAAGCAGCAGGATGAATTCCGCTCGCTGCTCGCCCGCGGCCTGGTGCGGCCGTCGAAGCTGGAACTGTGGATCGCGAACGCTGACGGCACCGAGGCGATGCAACTGACGTATCTCGATTCGGCGTCGTTCGCGCCGTTCTTTCACCCGGACGGCACCTTCATCATCTTCTCGTCGAACCACCCCAACCCGCGCGGCCGCGAGTTCGATCTGTGGACGATACGCACCAACGGCACGGATCTGCGGCGCATCACCCACGCGCCCGGCTTCGACGGCTTTCCACACTTCTCGCCCGACGGGCGCTGGCTGGCGTTCTCATCGAACCGGGCGACCGCGCCGGGCCGCAGCGACACCAACCTGTTCGTCGCCCGCTGGCAAGGACTTGGCCGTGGCGTGGCTGTGGCAGACACGCCAGCGGCCCGCATCGTGCGCACGGTCGAGAAGCTGGCGGACCCTGCGTGGCAAGGCCGCGGCGTCGAGACCGACGGATTGGCCCAGGCCGGCGCGTACCTGGAAGCGGAGTTGCGAAAGATCGGCGTCGAACCGGCGGGCGATGAAGGTGGCTTCCGCCAGAAGTTCCCCATCACGATTGGCGTCGATGTGGATCCGACCAGCTTCGTCGAGCTCGACGGCCAGCGCGTCCCGTCGGGCAGCTTCTCGGCGCTGGGTTTCTCGGGAAGCGGCACGGCGCGAGCACCACTGGTCCTCGCGGGCTACGGCATCGTCGACGAAAGTCTTCACGTTGACGACTACGCCGGGGTCGACGTGAAGGGAAAGATCGTGCTGGTGCGCCGCTTCGCCCCCGAGGGTGGCAAGTTCGCCGACGCAGGCCAGCGCCGACGCCTGGGCGATCTGCGGCGCAAAGCCTTCCTGGCGCGCGAGCGTGGTGCGAAGGCCCTGCTGGTGGTCGACTGGCCGCTGCCACCCGACCCCGCGCCCGCCGACTGGAAGCCGCCGGGGGAAGCGGCGCTGCTGGCGGCCAGCGCCGAGAGCGCGGGCGACGCTGGCATTCCTGTGGTGATGCTGCGAAGGAGCTCCGTCGAGCCGGTGATGGCGCTCCTGACCCTTGCGGGGAAGACGGCGGCGAAGGCCAAAGCCGTCGCGGCGGGGCTGAACATCAAGCTGGCGTTCAAGAAATCCGACGCGTTCAACGTCATCGGGCGCATCGCCGCTGGCAAGCCGTCACCTGCTAGCGCCGGGCCCTTGATCATCGGCGCGCACTACGATCACCTGGGTCTGGGCGGACGCGCATCGCTGGCGCCCGACAAGCACCAGCCCCACCTGGGCGCTGACGACAACGCCTCGGGCACGGCGACCGTCCTGGAAATTACACGCGCGCTGGCCGCTCGGCGCGCCGACCTACCGCGCGACATCCTGGTGATGTTCTTCTCCGGTGAGGAGACCGGCCTGCTCGGCTCGACCCACTTCGTGCGCGCCCGCGAGGCGCAGACGAAAAGCGCCGTCGCCATGTTGAACCTGGACATGGTCGGCCGCCTGCGCGACAACCGCGTGCAGGTCCTCGGCACCGACAGCGCGGCCGAGTGGGCCGTCCTGGTAGCGGCCGCGTGCGACGGCGAGCACATCGGCTGCGCCACCAAGGGCGACGGCTTCGGGCCCAGCGATCAGGCCGCCTTCTACGGCGCGGGCGTGCCGGTGCTGCACTTCTTCACCGGCTCGCACAGCGACTACCACAAGCCCAGCGACACCGCCGACAAGATCAACGGCGCGGGCGCAGCAGCCGTCGCTCGCCTGGTCGAGCGCATCGCGCTCACCGCGGGCGCTCGACCAGCCCTGACCTACCGCAAGGGCACCACGTCGCCCATGGGTGCCGGCGACGCGCGCAGCTTCAGCGCCTCGCTCGGCACCATCCCCGACTACGTCGGCCCGGCGGGCGGAAAGCCGGGCGTTCTGCTTTCGGGTGTGCGTGCCGGCGGCGCCGCCGAGCAGGCCGGCATGAAGCGTGGCGACGTGCTCGTGCGCCTGGGCCGCAACGACATACGCAGCGTCGAGGATCTCGGCTACGCGCTGAACGGCGCCAAGCCCGGCGAGACCGTCACTGCGGTCATCATCCGCGACGGCAAAGAAATGAAACTCACCACCACGTTCCAGGAATCCAAGCGCTAGCGACCGATCAGCAGCCTGGATCAAACCCGCCTGCCGCTTTCGGTCCACCGCACCGGGTTGCACGTAAGGCCGGCCTTCGGACGTTCGTCGATAATCTTCGTTGATCCGAAATATCTCTTGTTCTAGTATTCTATTTGTTAGTAGATTACTGCACTCACACAGGAGGTTCCCATGACCGAAAGCAGCCGCAACCTGATTGTCCTCATCACCCACGGCGTCGACCACGAGCTGTCGTCCGTCGCCTTCACCATCGCCAACGGCGGCATCACAGCGGGGCTGAAGGTCTCCGTCTTTCTCACCAGCGCCGGCGTCGATCTGGCGCGCAAGCGCGCACTGGATGCGACCCACGTGCATCCGCTGGAACCGCTCGCCGGCCTTTTGAAGGACTTCCTAGCTCGCGGTGGAACCCTGTGGGCCTGCACGCCCTGCGTGAAGTCTCGCGGCTATGCGCAGGAGGATCTCATCGACGGAACCGTGATAACCGGAGCCAGCCCGATGCACGAGCTGATCAAGACGGGCGCAGCGACACTCAGCTTCTGACGAAAGGCGGGCGACATGACCACCGTCGACGTGAAGGAGTTGGAGAGCAAGGTGCAGGACATGTACCGCGAGGTGGCCCAAAACCCCGCCGGTGAGTTCCACTTCGAGATGGGCCGCGTTCTAGCAGAGCGACTCGGCTACCCACCGGCAGATCTCGATCGGATTCCCCAGGAAGCCATCGAGTCCTTCGCTGGCGTGGGCCACTTCTTCCACCTCGCGGCGCTCAAGGCGGGCGAGTGCGTGGTCGATCTGGGGAGTGGCTCCGGAATGGACACGTTCATCGCCGCCTTGCGGGTCGGATCGAGCGGCCGGGTGATCGGTGTGGACATGACCGATGCCCAACGTGAGAAGGCCGAACGCCTGCGGGACCGAGATGGCTTCCGCCAGGTGGAGTACCGAAAGGGCTATATCGAGGAGCTTCCGCTCGAGGCCGGCGTCGCCGATTGCGTGATCAGCAATGGCGTCATCAATCTTGCCCCGGACAAGGCGCGAGTCTTTCGCGAGGCAGCCCGGGTGCTCAAGCCGGGTGGCCGCCTGGCCATCGCCGACATCGTGACGGAAGTCGCGCTCCCCGAAAGCGTGGTGTGCAACGCCACGCTCTGGGCGGCATGCATCGGCGGAGCCATGCAGCTTTCGGCTTATCAGAAGGAGATCGAGGCGGCCGGCTTGGTGGTCGCGCGACAGGAAGAGAACACCGCCTATCGGTTCATATCGGACCGCGCGCAAGGGGCGGCTCGGAAGTACGGCGTGAAGAGCGTGTCGCTCCTCGCGCGCAAGCCCTGAGGTGCAGATGGACGTGTCCGCCGCAGGGATGGCGCTAGCCGGGGGCGCCCTCATCGGAGTGGCAGCATCGCTACTTCTGCTTCTCAACGGACGCCTGGGCGGCGTGGGCGGCATTGTGGCGGGGCTCCTCCACCCGCCCGCGAACGAATGGGGATGGCGGGCGGCCTTCGTCGCGGGACTGCTGGCGGGAGGGGTGCTCCTGGGAGCGCTCCACCCGTCGGCCTTTGGGCCCAGCCCGGCCGCCCCCGTGCTCCTCGTCATCGCCGGCGCGGCCGTCGGCGTCGGGACGCGCTTGGGCGGGGGCTGCACCAGCGGTCATGGGATCTGTGGCGTGAGCCGCCTTTCGAGGCGCGCAATCGTGGCGACACTGACCTTCATGCTCACCGGCGCGGTCGTGGTGGCGCTGGTGCGCGTGCTGGGGGGACCGCGATGAAGCGCCAGCTGGTCGCCGCCTTCGGCTGCGGCAGCCTTTTCGCCATCGGGCTGTCCGTGTCGGGGATGACCAACCCGAGCAAGGTCCTTGGGTTCCTCGATTTCTTTGGCCGCTGGGATCCGACGCTCGCCTTCGTGATGATGGCAGCTGTGGCCACCCACGCGGTCCTTTATCAGATGATCACCCGCCGCTCGGCTCCGGTGTTTGCGGCCGCGTTCTCGATCCCGAAGCAGCGCGGTATCGACGGGCCGCTGGTGCTGGGGTCAGCGTTGTTCGGCGTCGGTTGGGGGCTATCTGGTTTCTGCCCCGGGCCCGTGGTGACTTCCCTGGCGTCGGGTGGGCAATCCGCGCTGTCATTCACGCTGGGTATGGTCGCGGGCATGGCAGCGTATGGGCTGCTGCAACGTCAGTGGCGCGGGCGCGCCACCGCCATCGCAGCCCGCACATGATCTTTCGACCGTTCCACTACTTCGACACGGGTTGCGCGGCCTACCTGTTCGGCTGCGGAACTGCGGGCCGCTGCGCCGTCGTCGACCCGCAGGAGCGCGACATCGACACCTACGCGGCCTTCGCGAAGGCCAAGGGAATGACCATCACTCACGTTTTCGAGACGCACATCCACGCCGACCATCGTTCGGGGGGCCGCGACCTTGCCCGACAAGCGGGCGCGAAGTACTGCCTTCATCGCAGCGCGGATGTCGCCTTTCCATTCGAGGCTGTGACGGACGGGGAGCGTATCGAGCTCGGCAACACCATCATCGACGTGCTGCACACGCCCGGGCACACGCCGGAGAGCATCTCGCTCGTGGTGCGTGATCTGCGCCGCGGGCCCGCGCCCTGGTTCGTCTGTACCGGGGATACCTTGTTCGTGGGCGCGGTCGGCCGGCCGGACCTCCCGGGCCATGCCGAAAGGAACGCGGTCGAGCTACACGGCAGCATTCATCGCAAGCTCCTGTCACTGCCAGATACCGTGGAGATCTACCCTGCCCACTTTGCTGGTTCGGCGTGCGGCGCTGGCCTGAGCGGAAAGCCAAGCTCGACCCTGGCCTTCGAGAAGCAATGGAACCCGATGCTCGCCGCCGACCTGGAGGCCTTCGTTCACAAGCTGTCGCACCCTGGGCTCGGTCAGCCCGAGGGAATGGAGGCCATCCTCAAGTTCAACCAAGGACGCTCGTGACGGGTGGGAAGTCGCTCACCGACGCTGATGCGCCTCCGATCCGTCTCGGGCTTGCCGAGAACCTGGGCCAGTTCACGCTGCTGGTCGTGGTCAACGCATTCGTCGGGGGAATGGTCGGCCTCGAGCGATCCATCCTTCCGGCGATCGCCGAACAGGACTTTCATCTGGCCGCTCGCTCTGCCGTCCTCTCCTTCATTGTCGTCTTCGGACTGGTGAAGGCCGCCACCAACTATGCCGCGGGCCGGCTGTCGGACCGCTTTGGGCGCAAGCAGCTTTTGGTGGCGGGCTGGCTGGTAGCGGCGCCGGTTCCCTTCCTGCTGATGTGGGCGACTTCGTGGAGCGTCGTCCTCGCCGCTAACGTCCTGCTCGGAGTCAGCCAGGGCCTTACCTGGTCGATCACGGTCATCATGAAGATCGACCTCGTCGGTCCTCAGCGTCGCGGCCTGGCCATGGGCCTCAACGAGTTCGCCGGATACATCGCTGTCGCGGCCGCCGCGCTGGCGACTGGATACATTGCCACCTCCTACGGGCTGCGCCCCGCGCCGTTCTATCTCGGGATCGGCTTCGTCGCGGCCGGCCTCGTCCTGTCACTGTTCCTGGTTCGCGACACTCGGTCCCACGCCGCGCACGAGGCAGCGACGATGTTCTCCGGCTTGCCTGGCAATCGGCTCTCGCAGGGAGAGATCTTCCTTCGCACGTCGATCACCGATCGCAACCTCTCGGCCGTGAGTCAGGCCGGCCTGGTGAACAATCTGAACGATGGGATGGTCTGGGGCCTCTTCCCGCTGTTCTACGCGGCGGCGGGTTTGTCGCTCTATCGCATCGGGTGGCTGGCCGCCCTGTATCCGGCCGTGTGGGGATTAAGCCAGCTACTGACCGGGGCGTTGTCCGACCGCTGGGGCCGAAAGTGGCTCATCGCCGGCGGCATGTGGATTCAGGCGGTCGGCATCGCGGTTGTGGTCATGTCGCAGGCAACGCCGGGCTTCGCGCTGGGATCTGTGCTGCTTGGGCTAGGCACTGCGATGGTCTATCCGACGTTGCTGGCGACGATTGGCGATGTCGCTCACCCGTCGTGGCGGGCATCCGCCGTTGGTGTGTATCGATTGTGGCGGGATTTCGGTTACGCCGCCGGTGCGATCCTGGCGGGCGTCACGGCCGACGCATTCGGCCTGCGCGCCGCCATCTGGGTCGTTGCGGCCCTCACGTTTGCGTCGGGCTCGTTGGTCGCCTTGCGAATGAGCGAGACCCACCCAGGCGCGGCGGCTACTTCGGGACCTTAGACGCGGCCACGGGAAGCCCCGCGTTCTTCCACTCCGGGAAACCCGCCTCCAGACGCCGCGCTTTCCTGCGCTTGCTCTTGAGCGCAGCCACAGCCTGATCGGCGAACACGCAGTAGGGACCGCGGCAGTAGGCGACGACTTCCTTTCCCTTGGAAATCTCGCGCAGCCGGTCCTCGATCTGGTCGTGAGGAATCGAGACGGCACCCGAGATGTGACCGGCGGCGTACTCCTCGACCGGTCGGACGTCGATCAGAATGACGGAGCCAGCTTTGAGCCGCGATTTGAGCTCGTCGAACCCGATCGCGTCCATGTCCGACCGGTCGCCAAGGTACGAGGCCACCAGCCGGTCCACTTCCGCCAGGCGCGTCTCAGCGACCTTGCGCAGCTCCTCGAGCAGCTTCAGCACGACGTCATCGGCGACTCGATAGTGGACGAAAAGTCCCTCCTTGCGGGACTCCACCAGCCGGGCCTCGCGCAGCACCTGAAGGTGGGCCGACGCGTTCCCCATGCCAAGCCCCAATTCCTCGGCGAGCGACTCGACGGAGCGCTCACGCTGGGCGAGCAGCTCCATCATCTCGATCCGGTGCGGGCTGGAGAGGGCTTTCCCGACGCGCGCGAACTGCTGATAGAGCCCGGTCTTGAACGAGCGTTTGTCCACCCCACTATTCTACTGAGTTATGGACCGTACCGCGTCGCCCTCGGCGCGAGACTTCGGCGCCTGGGATGGCGCTGGCAGGTCCCGCTTGGGGTAGCCTGGACGCTCGGTCATGCGAAAGAGGGTTGCCCAACCTGTCGTTGCTCTCGTTAGGCCATGAGCACCTCAGAAAAAGTCGCGTTGATTCCCGGCGGAGCCAAGGGCATAGGCCGCGATCTCGCGCTCGCGCTCGCCGACAAAGGCTGGAGCGTGGCGCTGTGCTACCGCACGAGCGAAGCCGCCGCCGAAGCGACCCGCGCCGCGATCGAAAAGCGCGGTGCCGCCGCCCTGGCCGTGCGCGCCGATGTATCGGACTTCGCCACGTGTCAGGCGCTGGTGCGCGACACGCTGGCGTGGAAGGGCCGCATCGATGCGCTGGTCAATTGTGCCGGGCCCTACCATCGCGTCGATATTCTCGAGGAAACCCCGGCCGGCTGGCGCGAGATGTTCGCCAGCAACCTCGACAGCCTGTTCTTCCTCGCCCAGTTAGTCGCACCGTCGATGATCGAGCGCCGCTGGGGCCGCATCATCGGTTTCTCGATGGCCAACGCTGACAAGATCGTCGCGCAGCCGACCCTGACCGCGCACTACCTGTCGAAGGTCGCCGTGCTGGGCCTGGTGCGCAGCCTGGCCAAGGCGCTCGCCAAGCACGGCGTCACCGTCAACGCAGTGTCGCCAGGTTTCATCGATTCGGGATCGATGGATCCGGCCGAACTCGCGTCGCTGACCAAGAACATCCCGGCCGGCTACGTCGGCGCGACCAAGGACGCCGTCGCAGCCGCGCTCTATCTGCTGTCCGATGACGCCGCCTACGTCACCGGCACCAGCCTGCACGTCAGCGGCGGCTGGGGCCTGTAGTCAAGGGACGTGGCTTTCGACGCCCTGGCCGGGGACCCTGCCGCCGCATCAGCAGTTGGGGCACTCGCAGGAGATCGCGTTGACGAGTTGTGGCTGGTTCACGCACGCCTTGAACGGCGTCACGCACACCCCCGGGCCCACGCAACCGCAACTTGCGTTGCCACCGCACGCCGGAGGGATCGGCACGCAGTGGGCGGCCGTCTCCGGTCGGGTCGAGTATTTCACGCACAGATCGCCTTTGGCGCAGCCTTGGCACGCCGGCACGCCGAGACACTGACGAGCGTCGACGCATTCGCCGAAGCAACGCTCGACCCCCTTACCGATGATCCGCGGAACCTGGCCGGCGGGACACTGGGGCGGCGCGCGCTTGCACACAACCGTCGTCGAGTCGCAGTCGAGCGCCAGGATGCACCGTCCGGCCACACAGCGAGCGCCATCGACGCCGCCATACTGCATGCATGACGTCGTCAGGCACATGATCTTGGGATCGCACGCCGGCGCCCGATCCGAGGCGGGCAGCGCCACGCAGTTGCAGCAGTCGTTGACCAGCTGACAGTCTTGGTCCTTCACGCATTGCGGAACCACCGGCCCCTGGCTGCCCGAATCCGAAAGCACGAGGATGGCGTCTGCGGCGGCGGCCAGATCGCTGCGCGCGGCGTCCGCCGGAAGCCCGCCCATGGGCCCGGCATCGACCACCGCCCCGGGGCTGCCGGCCTGACCTGAACCGGATCCGCCCCCGGCGCTTCCGGGACTGCCGCCACCACGCCCGCCGCCGCCTGGCTCGGGCGGCGCTGGCCGATCAACGCCGCTATCCATCCCGCTGGTTTGGCCGGCGCCTGCCGGTCCCCCGTTGCCGCGCATGACGCTGGAGCCGGACTGCCCGCCGCCGTTGTCGTTGCCCCCCGCCCCACCCGCGTTGCCAGTCGGCAACTGCTCGCTCCCGCAGGAGAGAAGCGGGGCCAGCACCAGCACGAATGCGGTGATCGGCACACGGCGCTGCCCGAATACGGCTGGGCTCTGCATAAGCGATGAACCTCTTGCTACGAGTGAGGAAAGAAAAGGCTAGAAGGACGTCGTCCAGTTTACTGTGGAACTCGCGTAAAATCGCCCGCCTTTTCGTTCAAGCTGGAGAAACGCATTTGAAAATCGCCGCTTCGCTCGCGTCTTCTGTCGGTTCCGCGCCATCCGCCTTGCGGCCGCCGCAACGCATCCTGATGGGCCCGGGCCCAAGCGATGTGCCACCGCGCATCCTGCAGGCACTGGGCGCGCCCACCGTGGGCCACCTGGATCCCTTCTACCTGTCGGTCATGGACGACACCCGAAGCCTCTTGCAGCAGGTCTTCCGCACCGAGAACAAGCTGACCATCGCGGTTTCGGGCACCGGCTCGGCCGGCATGGAAGCCTGCGTGGTCAACCTGATCGAGCCCGGCGACGAGATGATCGTATGCGTCAACGGCGTGTTCGGCGGGCGCATGAAGGATGTGGCCGAGCGCTGCGGTGCCAAGGTTCACGCGGTCGAGGCCGCGTGGGGCAAGACCATCGATCCGGCCGCCATCGGCGCCGCCTTGAAGCAACACCCGCGAACCAAGGTTCTGGGTATCGTGCACGCCGAGACCTCGACCGGCGCGCACCAGCCACTGGAAGAAGTGTCGCGCCTGGTGCACGAGGCGGGTGCGTTGCTACTGGTCGATGCGGTGACATCGCTTGGTGGCATCGATCTGCGGGTCGATGACTGGCGCATCGACGCGTGCTACAGCGGCACGCAGAAATGCCTGTCGTGCCCGCCGGGCCTGGCGCCAGTCACGTTCAGCCCGGCTGCCCTGGCTGTGATGGACGCGCGCAAGACCAAGGTGCAGTCCTGGTACCTGGACATGACGATGATTCGCAACTACTGGGGAACGGAACGCGTGTACCACCACACCGCGCCCATCAACATGAACTATGCCCTGCGTGAGGCGCTGGCCATCGTGGTCGAGGAGGGCCTCGACCAGCGCATCGCTCGCCACGCCCTCCACCACAAGGCGCTGCGCGCGGGCGTCGAGGCGATGGGACTTTCGTATATCCCCGAGCACAGCTTGACGACCCTGAACGCGATCCATGTCCCGGCCGGGGTCGACGACGCGAAGATCCGCGGGCGCTTGCTATCAGACTACGGCATCGAGATCGGCGCCGGCCTGGGGCCGTTCAAGGGCAAGGCGTGGCGCATCGGCCTCATGGGCGCGTCGAGCACGCAACGCAACGTCACGCTGATGCTGGCGGCGCTGGAGAGTCTGCTCGGCGAGGCCGGATTCGGGCTGCCGCCAGGCGCGGCGCTGCAAGCCGCGGCCAAGGCGTACGCGGCCTGAGCAACCCGACACCATGGAATCAGTCGGCACGCTTATCGTCGGCGCTGGGGTAAGCGGCCTGGCCACCGCTGCGTTCGCGCCCAACGACGACTACCTGATCCTCGAGGCCGACGGCGAGATCGGCGGCTACTGCAAGACCGTGCGGCGCGACGGCTTCGTGTGGGACTACTCGGGCCACTTTTTCCACTTCAAGCACGCCGACATCGAAGCGTGGCTGCGCGCGCGCATGCCGGGTCAGCGCGTGCTGACCGTGAACAAGCGCGCGTTCATCGCGTACGCCGGACGGCGCATCGACTTTCCCTTCCAGAAGAACATTCACCAACTGCCGCAGGACGAGTTCATCGACTGCCTACATGATCTGTATTTCGCGCGCGCGGGCGCCGAACCGCCGCCGGAAGGCAACTTCAAGCAGATGCTCTACGCGCGCTTCGGCCGATCCATCGCCGAAAAGTTCCTCATCCCGTACAACGAAAAGCTGTACGCCTGCGATCTGGCCACCCTGGATCGCGACGCCATGGGACGGTTTTTCCCACACGCGGATGTGGCCGACATCATCCGCAACATGAAAGCGCCTGACAACACCGCCTACAACTCGGCTTTCACCTATCCCGAGGGCGGCGCCATCGAGTACGTCAAGGCACTGCAAAGCGCGGTCAAGCCCGGCGCCATCGCGCTTCACGAGCCCCTGGTCGGCCTCGACGTCGCAGCCCGGATCGCGCGCACACCCACGCGCGAGATCCGCTACCGGCGGCTGGTGTCTTCCATGCCATTCGATCGGCTGGCGCGGCTATCGGGTCTGCCCCACGACGCGTCGGTATTCACCTGGAACAAGGTGCTGGTGTTCAACCTCGGCTTTGACCGGAAGGGCCTGTCTGGCGCGCACTGGATGTACTACCCCGACCGCGCGCGGGCGTTTTACCGCATCGGCTTTTACGACAACATCTTCGATAGCGATCGCATGAGCCTGTACGTCGAGCTGGGCTTTGCCAGGGACGCCACCGTCGACGTGCCGGCCGCGCGGGCCCGCGTGCTGGACGACCTGCGCCGCGAAGGTCTGGTGACCGACCACCAGCTGGTCGCCGAGCACCACGTGGTCATGGACCCGGCCTACGTGCACATCACCCGCGCCTCGATCGCGGAACACCGCCGGGTCGCCGACGAGCTCGTTCGGCACGACGTGTTCTCGATTGGCCGCTACGGCGGCTGGACCTACTGCTCTATCGAGGACAACATCGTCGAGGCCCGGCGCCTGGTCGCGACGTTCGCGTAACCGCGTTCGGGCGCGGTCAGTTCTGGCCGGTCAGTTCTCGCCGCGTTGGCGCACGGACACCGCCAGGCGCGCGACGCTGCGCAGGACGTGCGGCACGCGCGTGAGCAGACGGATGGACGGCGGACGCTTCTCGCGCACCGAGAACGGGATCTCGACCACCTTCTTGTGTTCGCGGTGGGCGCGGATGACGAACTCGCTGGCGAACACGTCGCGGTCAAGCATGCAGCGACGGGCGGTATCGACCAGGGCCGCGCGTTTGAAGGCCTTGAGACCGTGCGTGTCGGTACCCCGGTACTGGCAAGCCGCCCGCAGGAGGCCGTTGTACACCCGCGTGCCAAGCCGGCGAAACAGCGGCCGCTGATCGTTCGACCCGACCATGCACTTGGAGCCCACGACCAGATCGGTGTCGCTGCGCTCGAGCAACGCGAGGGCGCGGGCGTAGAACTCGGTGTCACATAGGTCGATCTCGTCGCAAATCACGAAGGTCCCGCGCGCTTCGAGGATGCCGGTCTTCATGGCCAGACCGTAGTTGGGCTCGCCCACCGACAGCATGCGCACGAACGAGTGCGCGATTTCGAGTTCCTTGCCGATCTCGACCGTGCGATCGCGAGAGCCGTTCTCGCACAGCAGGATCTCGTAGCTGAAGCCGAATGGATGCAGCTTCTCCTGCAGCTCAAGCACCGACCCGCGCAGGATGCCCTCCTCGTTGTACACGGGGATGACGATCGAAACGTGGGGCGCCGACGGCGGCGACTGGGGCCTGGGTTCGCTCATGGCGCGACGGAGAGGGGGTGCTACCACGACGAGAGTCGCGAAACCAGCCGGGGTGTACTATGGGCCCCGCCATGGGCGCTGGTGGGAATGAACCTGGGATCAAGGTTGCCGATGACCTGAGGGCGCGGTTGGCGCTGGATGACCTTGTCCTGGCGGTGTCGGCGACGCTGGTACGGGCGGGTACCGGCGAGCTGGACGCCGCCGTCACCGAAGCGCTGCGGCGACTGGCCGAGTTCATGGCGGCGGATCGCGCGCTGGTATTCCAGTTTTCCACCGACGGGCACCGGCTGTCGGTTACACATGAACACCGCGCTACTGGGGTGGTGTCGCTCTTCGAAGCCCTTCAGGACGCCGCCGTGGCTGATTTCGAATGGGGCGCCGAGCACCTGCGCGGCGGACAGCCAGTCGAGGCCGGGGCGCCTGATTCGCTGGTGCCCGAGGCGGCTTCGGAGGCAGCCGCCATGCGCGCCCATGGCGTCAAAGGCCGGCTTACCCTACCGCTGCGCATCGGTGGCGATGTCATCGGTGGCGTCGCGATCCACTGGACCCGCGGCCCCGGACGCTGGTCGCCCGACGCCCTCACCCTGCTGCAGGTGACGGCCGAGATCATCGCGGGCGTGCTGATGCGCCTGCGCGCCGAGCGTGACCTGCGCCAGACCGAAGGTCGCCTGCGGTCGTTCATCGCATCCACCGGCGAGGCGGTTGCGTGCTTCGAGGTTGACGACGGCATCTCCATCTCGCTGACGGCGGACGAGCAGTTTGCCATCCTGTGGGACAAGGGCCGGCTGGTTGACTGCAACGAGGTCTACGCACGCATGCTGGGCGCCGACCGGCCGGCTGATGTGTTTGGCCGGACCCTGGCCGAGTCGCTGGCCACTCCGATCGACAACATGCGAGCGCTCTATGCAGCGTTCGCGGCCAACGGCCATCATATCGAGGGCGCCGAGGCTCAGATCTCGATTCCTGGCGGCGGCCCGCGTGATGTTGTCGCCAACGCGCGCGGGCTGGTGCACGACGGTCGGCTCGAACGCACATGGGTCATCGTGCAGGACGTGACCCTGCTGAAGCAGGCGGCGGCCGAGAAGACAGCTCTCGAATCGCAGCTGCGCCAGATGCAGAAGATGGAGTCCATCGGCATCCTGGCAGGTGGCGTCGCGCACGACTTCAACAACCTGTTGTTCGTGATCAGCAACTACACCCAGATGGCGCGCACGGAACTGGGACGATCGCCGACCAAGGTGGATACGGCTCTCGGGCAAGTGCTGATCGCGGCGCAGCGGGCGACCGACCTGACCAGGCGGCTCTTGCTGTTCAGCCGACGCCAGGCGCTGGAGCGGCGGCCACTGGATGCCAACGAAGTCGTGCGCGGCCTGCTCACCATGCTGCGCCGGCTCATCCGCGAGGCCGTCGACATCGACTTCATCGCGGGGCACGAGCTCGGCACCGTCAACGGCGATGCCGGACAGATCGAGCAATTGCTGGTCAACCTGTGCGTGAACGCCAGCGAGGCCATTGCCGACATCGGCCGCATCACCATCGAGACCGAGAACATCAAGATCAACGGCGCTTACGTGAAGGCCCATCCGTGGGCGCGGCCCGGCCGCTACGTCCTGCTGACGGTGTCGGACACCGGCACGGGCATGGCGAGCGACGTGCGCGAGCGGATCTTCGAGCCGTTCTTTACCACCAAGGAACCGGGCAAGGGCACCGGCCTGGGCCTGTCAATGGTGTACGGAATCGTCCAGCAGCACGACGGCATGATCAACGTCTACAGCGAGGTTGGACGCGGCACGACGTTCAAGATCTACTTCCCCATCGTCGAGCGCGCTGCATCGACCATCGGTGGCAAGGTCGAGGGACCGGTGCGCGGCGGCACCGAGACCATCCTGGTCGCCGAAGACCACGAGATGGTCCGTGAGGTCGTGCGGCGAATGCTGGTGGACGCTGGCTACACCGTCATCCTGGCCAGGGACGGTGGCGAAGCACTGACCCTGTTCGGCCAGCATGCCGCCGAGATCGGGCTGGTGCTGCTCGATGCGGTCATGCCAGTGGTTTCGGGCCACAGCGTGTTCGAACACATCGCGCGCCGCGATCCTGGCTTGCCCATCCTGGTCGCCAGCGGCTACACCAGCGGCGTGTTCCCGACCGACCTGTTCACTCAGATTGGCCACGAGCTCATCACGAAGCCGTACGACGCCGACGTGTTGCTGCGCAAGATCCGCCAAGCGCTCGATCGCGCCAGGAAGTAGCCGCGCGTCTGCGCGGCCGAGCGTCACCCCGCCAGGGTCAGGATGTCGTTGAGCACACCGGCGGCGGTGACGCCCAGACCAGCGCCGGCGCCGCGGATGACCAGCGGGCTGCGGTAACGGGTGGTGGTGAAAGCGATCTGGTTGTCGGTGCCGCGCAGCCCGCCGAATGGGCTCTCGGCAGCGACGGTCTGCAGACCAACCCGGATCTTTTTCCGGGTCACGCGCGCAACGTAACGAAGCACGCCGCCGCGGGCGCGCGCGGCCAGCACCCGCTTCTTCCAGTCGGCATCCCAGCGTTCGAGCGTGGCCAGGAACTCAGCTCGTGGCAGCGCGCGCGCCGCCGCGGGCACAAGACTCTCGACCTCGACATCGTCAGGCTCGCCGCCAAAGCCCATCAGACGGCCGAGAATCAGCGCCTTGCGGCCGACATCGGCGCCCGACAGATCGTCGCGCGGGTCGGGCTCGGTGAAGCCCTTGTCGACCGCAGCGCGCAGGGCGCGCGAGAACGGCCGGCCGCGGCCAACCTCGGTCAGAAGGAAGCCCAGCGTGCCCGACACGCAGCCTTCGATCTGGAGCACGCGGTCGTGCGACTCGACCAGCTTGCGGTGGGTATCCAGCACCGGCAGCCCGGCGCCCACGGTGGCCTCGAAACGCAAACGACGACCGTGCGCCTCGGCAACGGCGCGCAGGCGGTCGGCATCGACACGCAAGCCCGACAACGGACGCTTGTTGGCCATGACCACGTCCATCCCGCCCTGCAGGGCGGCCAGCAGCACCGGCCCGGTCTCGTCGGCGGTCACGTCGATCAGCACCGGGTTCGACAGCGCATGGCGCGCGAGCAAAGCCACCGCGTCGGCAGGCGGCGAGGGTTGACCACCGCGCGCGCGCGCCAGCGGCTTGCCCGCGGCCTTCCATGTCGCCAACTCGGCCAGACGCCGGGGGCCAAGTCCATGCGCATCGAACACCAGGCCGCTTCGATCGATCACCCCAACCACGCGCAGATCGACGCCGTTCTTCTGGCGCGCGATGAGTCCCGCGAGCGTGCGACCGATCTGCCCGAAGCCCAGCAGCACCAGATCCACCGTGTGCCGGCCCGACACCCCGCCACCGCCGATCTTCGACAGCTGGAACGCGTCGTGGATGCGTCGCTGGGCGTCCGCCGCCTGCGCCCCGGCAACCACGAACGAGATATTGAGCTCGGATGAACCCTGGGCTATCGCTACCAGGTTGATACCAGCAGCGGCCAGGCCCGAAAACACCCGCGCCGCGATCCCGGGCGTGCCCGCCATACCCAGGCCCACGACCGCGACGGTGGCCATACCCGGCTGCACGATCACACCATCGACCTCACCGCGGGCGATCTCGTCCTTGAACGCGCGCTCGAGGCTGGTCTGCGCGGCACGCGCTTCCTTCTCGGGCACCGTGAAGCAAATGCTTTGCTCGGACGACGACTGCGTGATCAGCGAAACCGAGATGCCGCGCGCTGACAGCGTCGCGAAGGTCCGTGCCGCGACGCCCGAGACCCCGACCAGTCCGCGGCCGGCGACGGTCACCAGTGCCTGGGCGCCGATGGCCGACAGCGCCTTGACCGGGTAACGGTCAAGCGTGTGGCGCGCCGAGATCTCGGTGCCGGGCCCGTCCGGCGTGGCAAACGGGCGCACGAACACCGGCGTGTCGCCGCCGGCGACCGGGATGAGGGCGCGCGAGTGCAGCACCTTGGCGCCGTAGTAGGCAAGTTCCGCGGCCTCGCGCAGGTTGAGCTGGGGGATCACGCGCGCCGCCGGTACCACGCGCGGGTCTGCCGTCAGAAGGCCTGGCACGTCCTTCCACAAGGTCACGCGCGCAGCACCGAGCGAGCGCCCGAGCAGCGTCGCAGTCAAATCGGAGCCGCCGCGGCCAAGCGTGCACAGCGCGGTCTCGCCCTCGTGCTCGAAGGCACCGAGGAACCCCGGCACCACCGGGACCACGCGCCTGGCCAGCATCGGCCGCAGCCGTCGCCGCACGCGCGCGTCCGTCCTGGCCAGATCCGGGTGGGCACCGCCGAACGGGCCCAGTGTGGCGATGAGTTCGAGGGCGTCGACGTACTCGGCGCGCACACCCGCAGCCTGCAGGGTCGCACAGAAGATGCGCGCGCCCAGCCGCTCGCCACGCGAGACCACAAGATCGCTGGTCCGCGGCGTGAGTTCGCGCAGCACCAGCAGGCCGCTTGCCAGCGTCGCCAGTTCAGCCATCGACAACTCGACGGCAGCGGCCAGATCGTCACGCACACGGCCTCGCAGGCGCAGCACACGGACGATGGCCCGGTATTTCTCGCGCAGCGCCGCCACCGCGGCGTCAACTTCCGCGGCGGCGCCGGTTCGCGCCTTCTCGGCCACGGTGAGCAAGAGGTCGGTGACGCCCGCGGGGGCCGAGCACACCACCGCCAGAGGTGCGGGACACGCCTTCACGATCGTGGCGGCGTGCAGAAAGGCGGCGCCATCGGACATGGACGCGCCACCGAACTTGTAAACCTGGGGGACCGAGCGGCGGCGTCGTGACATGGGCATTGCCAAAAACGGCGCTCACATTACACCAGCGCCCCACGCAGCGCGAAGCACCCACCGACCACCGGTCGCGCTTGCCGCTCCCGTTCCCGCCGCCAGCTTGCTAGATTCGCCGGTGACATGCCTGCTGCCCATCACGCCGTGTTCCGCTGCATCGCCGGTTGCGCCGGCGAGTACCCACTCGACCAGGTCATCTACCGTTGCCCGAGATGCGCAAACCTGCTCGAAGTGCACCACGATCTCGCGGCGCTGAAACAGAAGTCGGCGCTCGAATGGGTGCGCCTGTTCGAGGATCGCTACATGCGCACGCAGTGGCCGTATGGGTCGGGCGTGTGGGGCAAAAAGGAGTGGGTGCAGCCACACATCAAGGACGAGAACATCGTGTCGATGTTCGAGGGCGGGTCGAACCTGTTCTGGGCCACGCGCTATGGGCAGGGTCTAGGTGTCGAGGATCTCTGGATCAAGTTGTGCGGCAACTCGCACACCGGATCGTTCAAGGATCTCGGCATGACGGTGCTGGTGTCGTCGGTCAAACAGATGATCGCCGACGGCAAGAACATCACCGCGGTCGCGTGCGCGTCCACGGGGGACACGTCGGCCGCGCTGGCCGCCTACTGCGCGGCGGCCGGCATCCGGGCCATCGTCATCCTTCCACGCGGCAAGGTGTCGACGGCGCAGTTGGTGCAACCGCTGGCCAACGGCGCGTCGGTGCTGGCGCTCGACGGCAACTTTGACGACTGCATGGCGGTGGTGCAGCGGCTGGCCGCCGAGGAGGGCGTCTACCTTGCGAACAGCATGAACTCGTTGCGCCTCGAAGGGCAGAAGACCGTGGCCATCGAGATCATGCAGCAGTTCGACTGGAAGGTGCCTGACTGGATCCTGATCCCGGGCGGCAACCTCGGCAACGTCAGCGCGCTGGGCGCCGGGCTGACGTTGATGCACGAGCTGGGTGTGATCGCGAAGATGCCGCGCATCTGCGTGGCGCAGGCCGCATCGGCGAATCCGCTGTACCTTTCGTACACGAAAGGGTTCGAGGAGTTCGCACCGCAGGTACCTCAGTCGACCGCGGCGTCGGCCATACAGATCGGCAATCCGGTCAGCATCCACAAGGCCATCCGCACGCTGCAGCAGTTCAACGGCGTGGTCGAGCAGGCCAGCGAGTCCGAGCTGGCCGACGCCGCCGCGCGCGCGGACGCCACCGGCATGTTCAACTGCCCGCACACCGGCGTGGCGCTGGCGGCACTGGAGAAGCTGGTCGCCCGCGGCACCATCAAGAAGTCCGACAAGGTCGTCGTCATCAGCACCGCCAACGGACTCAAGTTCACCGACTTCAAGGTCGCTTACCACGAGCAGCGCTTGCCCGGCGTCACGACGGCGAAGTACGCCAACGCCCCGCTGATGGTGGCCAACGACTACGGGGCCGTGCGCGAAACCGTGCGCCGGGTGCTGGGCGCGTAACACGGGCGACAAAAATCGTCCGCCGTGTCCGACGCCATCGAAGGTCTGCAACGGGTGCTGGGCGGTAGACGCGCCCTGCTGTCAGCGACAATCGGTGACACCGATTGCTTTCGCCTGTGCGCCGGCGCCGCTGACGGCTCTGATGGTTTGATCGTCGATCGCTACGGATCGCTGGTTGTGGCGACCGCGTACGCGCCCGCCGAAGCGGGCACGGCGCCCCGACTGCTGGCGGACCTGAGGCACTGGTTCCCGTCGTTCGACATCATCGTCAAGACACGCACCCGGGTCGGCGACACAGACGCGTTTGCCATCGAGCGTTTCGCGCCGCCTCGCGACCGGCCGCTGATAGCCACCGAACAAGGATTGAAGTTCGAGATCGGCACCGACCCCGCGCACGACTTTGGCATCTACCTGGACGCCGCCAAGGCGCGCCGGTACGTGCGTGGTGTCGCCCGGGATCGCAATGTCCTGAACTTGTTTTCGTACGCTGGGGCGTTTGGCGTCGCCGCGGCGGCGGGGGCGGCAGCGTCCGTCACCAACGTCGACCCGAACCGAGACTACCTGGCCTGGTCCTTGCGGAACGCGCGTCTCAACGGAGTCAACATGCGGGTGCTGCCCGACACGGCTCAGGCCTTTGTGCGAAGGCACCTGCGTCGCATCCAGCGATCGGCGCAAGCGGCGTCCTTCGATCTGGTCATCGTCGACCCCGCTGCGTTTGGGGTGGGCAGAGGCAACGACCGTCTGACAAGGCTGTTGTGGCCAGAGATCTTCGCCGGCCTGCGCGCGATAGCGCCACGGGACATCGTGCTCATGTGCAACGACAAGTACTTCCGATCGAAGCAGAGCTTTCCCGATCTGGTGAACGCCGAACTGGGTGAACAGTACCGATTCAACCGTCTGGGCACGTACCTGACCCTCAGTGACATCACTGACGTCACTGATTCAAGTCGGACAGGCCCGGCTCTTGCGTGGCAGGCTGGCGTCGAAGATCGCCACTACCTCGAACCCGTGGTCCTGGTCGGCACAAGCATCCGATGATGCCCGCGTCCATTCGTGGCGCCGGTCAGCGCTTGCGAGAGCGCTTCGACGATTTCTTCGCGCGGGCGTGCTTGGACGCCTTGGCTGGCTTCGCGGCGGCCGCCTCCTGGGCAGCGGCCGCCTTGGCTGCGGCGGCTTGCGCAGTGGCGATCTGATCTTCCAGTGTGGTGACCTTCCCGTTGGCGAGCTCGAGCTGCGCCTTGAACTCGTCACGCTCGGCAGTCGCCTTCTTCAGTTCAACTTTTGCCTTGTCGAGCTCCGGTTTCGAAGCGTCACAGGCAACCAGCAAACCACACAATGCAAAGACACAAGCACCAAGGCCAAAGGACATCTTCATCAGCAGCCTCCCTTGTCCGGAGCCACGCAGCCGGCGGCAGGTTACGTCGGGTACCCTGCGGTCGCAACCCCGGCGACACCCCGGCGGCAGAGCCACGGCGGCTGAACACGCTCGCGGAGCCCCGGTGGACGACCCCGGGCCCCTCCCCTAAGCTTGCCGGCCTCGCCATGAACGTCGCTCTATTCGATACCACCCTGCGGGACGGAACCCAGAGTGAAGGCCTCTCCCTGACGGTCGACGACAAGCTGAAGATCGCGCGCATTCTCGACGGCTTCGGTATCGCGTACATCGAGGGCGGCTACCCGGGATCGAACCCCAAGGATGTCGAATTCTTTCGGCGCGCACGCGACGAGTTGCGCTTGCGCACCGCCAAACTGACTGCGTTCGGTAGCACCCGCAAGGCCGGCGCTGCCGCCGACGGCGACGCCAACATGCTGGCGCTCGCCGAAGCCGGCACGCCCACCGTCTGCATCTACGGCAAGTCGTGGCTGTTGCACGTCACCCACGTGCTTGGCACCACCGCCGAGGAGAACCTGGCCATGGTGCGCGACTCGGTTGCGTTCCTCAAGCAAGCTGGCAAGGAAGTCATCTACGACGCCGAGCACTTCTTCGACGGCTTCCGCGCCGATCGCGCCTACGCGCTTGCGACCCTGACCGCCGCGGCCAACGCAGGCGCCGACTGGATCTGTCTGTGCGACACCAACGGCGGCAGCCTGCCGGGCGACATCAAGGAGATCGTGGGCGTCGTGAAGGCGACGGTGTCGACCAGGCTTGGCATCCACACCCACAACGACAGCGACGTGGCGGTGGCCAACGCGCTGGCCGGCGTCGAGGCCGGCTGCACGCAAGTGCAGGGCACCATCAACGGCTGGGGCGAGCGCTGTGGCAACGCCAATCTCATCTCCATCATCCCGGCGTTGCAGCTCAAGATGGGCCTGCGCTGCGTGCCCGACGAAAGCCTGGCGCGCCTGACCGAGTTCTCGCGTACGGTCAGCGAGATCGCCAACATCCGCCCGCGCCAGCACGCGCCCTACGTCGGCTCGTCAGCGTTCGCACACAAGGGCGGCGCCCACGTCGCGGCGGTCGAGAAGCTGACCGCGACCTACGAGCACGTGCCGCCCGACAAGGTCGGCAACCAGCGCAAGGTCGTGGTGTCCGAGCTGTCAGGCCGCGCAACCATCCGCCTGAGCGCCACCGCGCTCCTCACCGACGCCCGCGGCCTGGAGAAGGACGTGCTGGCGAAGGTCAAGGAGCTGGAAAACCAGGGCTACCAGTTCGAGGCCGCCGAGGGCTCGTTCGAGCTGCTCATCCGGCGCACCCAGCAGGATTACGTGGCGCCGTTCGAGGTGCTCGACCTGGTCGTGATCTCGGAGCGCCGTCGCGGCAGCGACATGTTCGTCGAGGCGACCGTGAAGCTCAAGATAGCCGACGAGATCGTGCACACCGTGGCCGAGGGCTCGGGCCCGGTGCATGCCCTCGATCAGGCGTTCCACAAGGCCCTGGATCCGTTCTATCCGCTGCTCAAGCAGGTCAGCCTGTGCGACTTCAAGGTCCGCATCCTGGATCCGGAATCGGCCACCGGCGCCAAGACGCGCGTGCT
>JANPCZ010000213.1:0-2112 GCA_031431215.1 Myxococcales bacterium | reverse complement strand
GGCAATCTGACCACGGTCTGGGCCGAAGGAGCACCCGGGGATGGGCGCGGCGAGTTCCTCACCGCGCGCGCGACCGCCGACGGATACGCCATCATCGGGCTCAAGATCTGGCCGGGCGACACCTCGAGCCCAGAGGCATTCCGCGCCCGCAACCGCCCGCGCCGGCTGACTCTCATCCTGGGCCCGGGCGCGGACCAACGCTTCGAGGTGGATCTGCCCGAGGATCCCCGGGATGGTCAGGCCCACTATCGCGAGCCGTTCTGGGTGGCTTTGCCGGCGCCAGTGCCCGCCACCTGCGTGACCGTGGTGCTCGAAGCGGTGACGTCCGGCGCCGAAGCCAAGACCACCAACATCACCGCCATCGGCGACATCCAGATCCTTTCGGATCTGGACCGGCCCGAGGGCATCGCACGTCTGATCGACGATGTGGCTCGCGGCGGCGACTGCGAGGCACGCGCCCGCATGCTGGCGGCGCTGGGAGACGAGCATCTCGCGGCGCTGGCGCCGATCCTTGCGCAGTCGTCGGGGGCCGGGCGCGAGTGCCTGTTGCAGGGACTTGCCAGCGTGGGCGTGCGGCGCTGGACCACGCCGGCGGTAGCCGTGCTTGGGCCGGCGCTGATGGCGGCGCTGCGGGGCGCGACGCCGGCCGAGGAGAAGCTTGTGGTGGCCCTCTTGGGACGCCTTGCGACGCCACCGGTTTCCGACCTGGCGGCCTGGCTTGGCGACGGCGGCCGGGAAGTCGACGATCGCGTGCGCGCGGCCCGGGCTCTGGCCGCGCTACCGGCCGCCAGCGGCATGACCCACCTGCTGGCCTGGGTGGGAACCGGCCCCGGCGCGTTGCGGGCGAGCCTGCGCCAGATCTGCGCAACCGCGCCCGGTGCCTGGGCGGCGGCCGTGCTGCAAACACTGGCAATCGAGCCCGACGCGGCCCCCGAGCGCAAGGCCGACCTGGCGGTCATCCTGGGCGCCCAGGCGTCACGTGATCCGGCTGGCCACGACGCCGCCATCGCGGGGCTGCGCGGGCTGTACCGAGCCTCGGCCTCGTTCGAGGTTCGTGCGCGCGTTGTAGCGGCGCTCGGCCGTCTGCCCGGCGAGACCGCCGTGGCCAACCTGGCCGAGATCCGCGCGGCATCCGACGATCCAGTGCTGCGGGCGCTGGCGGCGCGCGAGCTGGCCGGACATCCGGACGCTGCCGCGACCCGGCCAGCCCTGCGCGCCGCGCTTGGCGATCCGGATCCCCGGGCGCGCGAGGCGGCGGCCATCGGCATCGGACGTCGCGGTGACGTGGGCGCAACCGCGACGCTGATCGGTGCCGCAAAAAGCGAACCCTGGCCATTCGTGCGACGTGCAGAAGTAGCTGCGCTGGGCGATCTGTGTGGGCCAGGCGCCGGGGATCTGCTGGTGCGTGCCGTCGAGCGTGACACCGACGAGGTACGCCGGGCTGCGCTGGCGGGTCTCGTGCGATGCCGAGATGGGCGCGCCCGGGATCTACTGCTGCGGGTCCTCGAACGCCGGGCGGAATCGGCGGCATTGCGGGGTCTGGCGGCGCAGCTACTCGGTCGGCTTGGCGCCCGCGATGCAGCACCCGCGCTGGCGACCGCCGTCGCCAGTTTGCTGCAAGAATCGCAGGCCGACCTCGCGATCGAGGCCACCTTGGCGCTAACCCTGGGCGCGCTGGTGAGTCTCGACAGCCGTCAGGCGCTGCCCGCGGCGTTGCTGGTACTGGCGGATCCGCGACCCGCGCCGAAGCGCGCCGCGGTCGAAGCCCTGGGCCGACTGTGCGATCCTGGTGCTGGCAGAGCCGCCCTGGAGAAGCTGGCATCCGGCGACGATGAGGCCCTGGCCGTGACGGCGGCGGCTGCTTTGCGGCGCTGTGACCGGTAGCCACGGATTCGCCCGGGCCCCCGCGCCCGGCTATCATCACTCCCCTTGAAAGCGACCGAGCACCGGCTGCGGGCGCTCATCGAGCATGGCACCGACGTCATCACCCTGCACCGTCCTACCGGTGAAATCGTCTGGGCCGCACCCTCGCTGACGCACATCCTGGGTTATTCCCCAGTCGATTGGACCGGCCACCGTCTGGGCGAGTTCGCGCGCGAAGAGGACCAGCCA
>JANPCZ010000212.1:0-7944 GCA_031431215.1 Myxococcales bacterium | reverse complement strand
TTTCCCATCAGCTACTTCGACGCGCTGGGCGTACCCCGGCTCGCCGCGTGACCTCAACCCTTCGAACCGCCCGGTGCGGACCCGCATGCCGGGTGGTGTGGCAGGGGTCCCCGGAGATCATCCGGGGCCCCTATGCCGATTCAGACATGCGCGATATGCTCGTTTTCGGTCGTGGCACGGCCACTGCAGGTGCTCTCTTTCGTGAGGGCAGTACGCGCCCTCGACGGCTCGCAAGAATCGCAACAGGAGGAAAACGAATGTTCATCAAAGGGCGCAAGAAGAGTTCAGGTTTCACGCTGGTGGAACTCATGATCGTTGTGGCGATCATCGGTATTCTGGCCGCGGTGGCCATTCCGGCTTTCACCCGCTACGTAAAGAAGGCTCGTACCACCGAGGCCACGCAGCATCTGAACAAGATGTGGGCGGGGTCTCTCACCTACTTCGAAGCGGATCACATGCTGGCGGGTAGCGTGCTGGCTCCCAAGCAGTTTCCTGGCGCCGCTGCGGCTCCCATCGCTGGCGCGGATTGCGGCTGTCAGACCGGCGGTCGCTGCCCCGGCAACGATCCCCTCTTCAACACGGACCCGGTGTGGACGGCGCTCAACCTGTCGATCCCGGATCCGCACAACTACAAGCCCCTATATAGCGGCGCCGGCGTGGCTACGTCGTCGTTGTTCACGGCGCAGTCTGTAGGCAATCTGGACTGCGACGCAGTCACCGCCACCTTCCAGCGCAACGGCGCCATCGACGCGGTCACCGGCGACGTGACCGGAAGCCAGGCGCCGCTCATCACCAACGAGCTCGAGTAACCTCTCGACCCATCTCGTTTCGCAACCCCTGGCGGGGCAACTCGCCGGGGGTTTCTTCGTTTCCGGGTCATGTACACTGCGCCGGTGCCGCCTGAAACCAGCACCGATCGGATACTTGTCACCGTCACGGGCCGCGACCGCCCGGGGGTGACGGCGACGTTGACCGGCATCCTTGCCGACAAGGGCGCGTCCCTGCACGACATCGAGCAGGTCGTGGTCCAGGGCCAGCTCACCTTGTGCCTCGTCATCGGCCTGCCGCGCTCGCGCGACGTGCTCAAGGAGCTCTTGTTCGCCGCCAAGGAGCTTGGCATGGACCTGGACTTCATGCCGGTGGGGCCGGATGCGGCGGGCGCCGGGGGCGACGGAGAGGGCGATGGCCAGCGCTACGTCATCACCGCGATCGGCCCGGCGCTGGGGCCGGCGCAGATTCACGCCATTGCGTCGACCCTGTCACGTGAGGGCGCCAACATCGAGAAGGTCTCGCGGCTGTCCGAGGGCGCGCTTGGCTCGGTCGAGATCCTGGCGATGTTGCCACCGTCGGGCGATCGCTTGAAGCTCAAGCGCTCGTTGCTCGCGGCGGCGACCAGCTCGTCGTTCGACGTGGCGTTGCAACGCGAAGGTCTCTACCGTCGTTCCAAGCGGCTGGTCGTGATGGACATGGACTCGACCCTCATTCGCATCGAGGTGATCGACGAGCTGGCGCGGGCGGCCGGCGTCGGCGACGAGGTCGCCCGCATCACCTTGCAGGCCATGCACGGCGAGATGGATTACGACGAGTCGCTGCGTCAGCGCGTGGCACTGCTGAAGGGCCTCGACGTCAAGGTGCTGGACCTGATCGCCGCCGAGCTGCCGCTCAACGACGGCGCCGAGACCCTGGTGCGGGTACTCAAGCGGCTGGGTTACCGCATCGCCGTGATAAGCGGCGGCTTCTCGCGCGCCGCCGACGCGCTCAAGCGGCGCCTGGGGCTCGACTACGCTTTTTCCAACAACCTGGAAATCGAGGCTGGCAAGCTCACCGGGCGTGTCGTCGGGCCCATCGTCAATGCGCACCGCAAGGCCGAATTGCTCGATCTGATAGCCCAGCTGGAAGGTGTGCTGCTCGATCAGGTGATCGCCGTGGGCGACGGCGCCAACGACATGCTCATGCTGGAAAAAGCCGGCCTTGGTATCGCCTTCCGCGCCAAGCCCAAGCTGCGCGAGGCCGCCGACACCGCCCTGTCGAGCGCCGGCCTGGACGCGATCCTTTACTTGCTGGGCATCAGCGCGCGCGAGATCAAGGAGATCGACGGATAGCCCGCGCGCCAAACCTGACCGTCAGATCGCTGGGCCGTCGCCGCGGGCAAGCACCGTGTCGCGGGCGTAGCGTGGATCCTTGTCGGGGTGATCGATGTTCGAGTGCAGGCCGCGGCTCTCGTGACGGCGCTGCGCGCTCTCGATGATGAGGTCGGCCACCAGCGCGATGTTGCGCAACTCCAGCAAGTCGCCGCTGACGATCACGTTCCAGTAGTAGTCGCGAATCTCCTCGCGGATGAGGGCGATGCGCCGCTTGGCACGCTCCAGTCGCAAGTCTGAACGCACGATGCCGACGTAGTTCCACATCAGGCGGCGGATCTCCTCCCAGGTGTGGCTGACGATGACCGCCTCGGCGTCCGCGCTGGCCTCGCCCGCGTACCAGGGCGCCACGCGCGTGGGCCGGTCCACGGTCAACGTGCGCACGTCGTCGGCCGCGCGCGCCGCGAACACCAGGGCTTCCAGCAGCGAGTTCGAGGCCAGGCGGCAGGCGCCATGCAGCCCGGTCATGGCGGCCTCACCGATCGCGTACAGGTTCTTCACACTCGAACGCCCGTGCGCATCGACCAGGACGCCGCCGCAGCTATAGTGCGCCGCCGGCACCACCGGGATGGGCGTTTTGCGCATGTCGATGCCCAGATCCAGGCAGCGCCGGTGGATGGTGGGAAAACGCTCGACCAGGAAGTCCGGCCGCAGATGGGTCATGTCGAGCACGACGTGATCGTCGCCGGTGCGCTTGAGCTCGGCGTCGATGGCGCGCGCCACAACGTCGCGCGGGGCGAGGTCTTTCAGGTCGTGGTAGCGGGGCATGAAGGCGGTGCCGTCGCGCAGCCGCAGCACGCCGCCTTCGCCGCGCAGCGCCTCGCTGATGAGGAAGGATTTGGCCGCCGGGTGATACAGGCAGGTTGGGTGGAACTGGAAGAACTCCATGTTGGCAACCCGCGCGCCCACCCGATACGCCATCGCGACGCCGTCTCCGGTCGCCACGTCGGGGTTCGACGTGTAAAGGTAAACCTTGCCGGCGCCGCCGGTCGCGATGATCACCGCGCGCGCCGTGATGGTCTTCACCTCGCCGGTTTTCTGATCGTAAACGTACGCGCCAAACACCGCGTTCGGCCCGCCGTACTTGGCGGTGGTCAGTAGATCGATGGCCAGGTGGTCGGCCAGGATCTTGACGCGATCACCGCGCTCGTGCGCACGGTCGAGCAAGGCCTGCTGGATGGCGGCGCCAGTGGCGTCGCGGGCGTGCACGATGCGCCGAGCGCTGTGGCCGCCCTCACGACCCAGGCTGAAGCGGCCGTCGCTGTCGCGATCGAACCCGACGCCCATCTCGTTGGCTAGCGCCAGGATGTGCGCCGGTCCTTCGCGCACCGTCAGCTCGACGATGTCGCGCTTGCAAAGACCGTCGCCTACCACCAGCGTGTCATCGACATGCTGCTCGGCGCTGTCGTCGGCGCCCAGTACACCAGCGACGCCACCCTGGGCGTACTGCGTGTTCGCCTCGGTCGGCGATCGCTTGGTCACGACCACCACGCGCCCGTGCTCGGACGCGCGCAGGGCGAAGTACAGCCCCGCCAGCCCCGAGCCCAGCACCAGATAATCGGTCTCGATCATGAGTGGCCAATGTAGCAGCACGGGCAGCAAAGGCGCGCAGAAGGCCCGGGCTGCGGGCCGCCGTGTTACGATCGCGGTCGCATGCGGTGGCGACTGGCCGTGTTTCTGCTGCTCCTGGCAGCTCCGTCCCACGCGACGGTCTGGCAGCGTGCGCGGCCCGACGGGACGCTGGAGTTCACCAACGTTCCGCGCTCGGGTGGCGCCTGGAAGATGATAGGCGACGGTCGTCCCGCGCGGCCGTTGCCGATGGTGGCCAGCGCCCCGGTGGCGCCCGCCCTGGGCCCGATGGGCCCGGCCGCCCCCGTGCACGTCGCGCGTCCGTCCAGCACGTTCTGGACGCGTTCGAACCCGGACGGCACCGTCGAATTCACCAATCTGCCGCCGGTGGGCGCGCGCTGGAAGGTGCTGTTTCGTACCGGGCCGGGCAAAGCTGCCTCGGAACGCGGCGATTCCGATCTGGTCCCGCCGCGCGATCTGTCACAGGCGCGCTTTGCCCGATTCGATGATCACATTCGTGACCAGCAGGCGTTCTACGGGGTTCCTCAGGCGCTGATCCGAGCGATCATCAAGACCGAGTCGGATTTCGATCCGCACGTCGTGTCGAGCGTCGGAGCGATGGGCCTCATGCAACTGATGCCAGATACCGCGCGCGGCATGGGCGTGACCGACGTGTGGGATCCGCGCCAGAACATCATGGGTGGTGCGCGCTACTTGCAGCTGCTGGCGCAGCGATTCTGCAAGACGCCGGCGGTGGGCGCCGAGGGCCCGAGCGGCACGCTGCTGTGCTCGCTGGAAGAGAAGGTCAAGGTCCTGGCCGGCTATCACGCCGGGCCGGGCGCGGTCGAGAAATACGGCGGCCTGCCGCCGTACGAGACCACGCGATCCTACGTCATGACGGTGCTTGGCCGCTTCGAGAACTACCGCAAGAGAGACGCCGTGCTGTCGGGCTCGGCCATGGTTGCTGCGCGGTGACTTTGTCGACCGGCGACGATTCCTTTCGCACCCACATGCGCCTGGCGGGCGAGCTGGTGTCGTCGCGCCGGCTGCCCGAGGCCGAGACAGAAATTGCGCAAGCGCTGGCGCATGCGCCGCACGATCTGCGAGCGCTCAAGCTGCTGGCGCTGGTGCGCTTCAAGCTAGGGCGGCTGGCGGAGGCGCGCGAGACCTACCAGACCGTCGTGCGTGCGGCGCCCGATGATCCGGGCGTGCGACGCAGTTTGGGGCTGGTCGCGCTCAAGCTGGAATGGTTTCACGAGGCAGTGGGCGAGTTGGAGGCAGCGGCGCGCCTGGAACCGGGTGATCGCCGGGTCTGGAGCTACCTTGGTTACGCCTACGCGCGCGTCGGCCGTAGCACTGACGCGGCCGATGCCTTCAGGCGCGCGGGCCAGCCCGATCTCGCGGCCGAGATGGATCGTGGCACCGCCGTCGTGCCGCCGCCTGACCGACGCCCGGGCGAAGGCACTGAGATAGGCGCGGTTCCGTCCGGTCTGAGCGACCGGAGCAGCTTCTCCGACGAGGTGCCGATCGGTCGAGCGCGCCGATTTGCCAGTCAGGTTGCCGGCGCCGGTCAGCACCGGCGTTTCGCGTGGCCAGGCCGCCACGCTGACCGGTTTCACAATCCCGCGGTTGGTCACGTCCGAAGAACGCGACGGTGCCCTCGAGTGGGTGTCTGATGGGGTGTTGCGCTTCGGCGTCAGGGACGAGGCGCACGTCCGCAACGCCGAGGTGCTCGCGAGTGGCGGACGCCTGCTGCGCGAGCCCGCCCGTCGCCGTGAGCAAGGCCGCTTCACGGATGCACCGTTGGGAGGCGGAGCGGGCGCGTTTTGTCGCTGCACCGGCCGCGGTGATCTGTGGCTTTCGGCGTCCGGAGCGCGCGCGCAGCTTACGGCGCTCTTGCTCGAGGACGATGTCCTCTACGTGCGCGAGGATCGGGTGGTCGCGTTCGACGGTGACGTGGTCTGGGAGTCAGGCGCGGTCGCGGGCGAGGGCCTGGCGCTGGTGCAGTTCCGTGGCTCGGGCCGCGTGGTGCTGGATTTCGGCGGTGACGACGTGCTGGCGCTGCGGCTGACCGAGGATCGCCCCGTCAACGTCAACCTGGCGCGGCTGGTGGGCTGGATCGGCCGGGTCATTGTTCAGGGCGGCGCCGGGCGCGTGCAGGGCAACGGCGCGTTTTCGATCACCCCGTCCTCCGGCTCTTGCGCGTGCGAAGGCGAAGGGGTGCTACTACTCTGGAAGCATGGCTAGCGCCGGCCTCCTCGCCCAGCTCACCTCCGCGCCCAATCTGGTCACGATGGGGCGCGTGTTGTTCGTGCCGATCGTTCTGTACTTCATCGACAACTTCAGCCCGATGCGCAGCTTCATTGCCGGTGCGCTGTATCTGATGGCGGCCGGCGGGGACGGCCTCGACGGCTACCTCGCGCGCAGCCGCGGCCAGGTCAGCGTGCTTGGGAAGTTCCTGGACCCGCTGGCCGACAAGCTGATGGTGACCGCGGTTCTGGTCTTCATGGTGCAACTTGGGCGCGTGCCGGCGTGGGTGGTGGTGGTGCTGATCGCGCGTGATCTCGCGATCACGGGGCTACGCAGCATCGCCTCGGCCGAGGGGCTGGTCATTGCGGCCAGCGACGGTGGAAAGGTCAAGACGGCGCTGCAACTGGTGGGCATCTCGATGTTGCTGGTTCACTTCACACATCCGGTGCTGGGGTTCGGCTTCCCGATGGACTACCACCGCGCCGGGCTTGTGATTCTGTACATCTCGCTGGCGATGTCGCTGCTGTCCGGTGCGCAGTACATCGCCAGCTTCGCAAGTGTTCTGGGTGGTTCGCCGAAGTCTCCCGCCGCCTGAGCAGGTGCCCGTGTGGTGAGCGTTGAAGGCCCTGCGCTTGCCGCCTTCGTTGCTGCACGGCGCGCCGGCCGGCGCGCGGGACCGTGCTGGCTGGTGTCGCCAGGTGCGGCCGACATGGGCGTCGAGCGTGAGTTCGTTGCCTGCGATCCGGCCCACGTCGTCAGCGGGTCGTCGGTGGAAGAACTGACCGCCGCCTGGGAAGTCGCGTGCGCGGAGTGGCGCGGGGCGGGGCCAGGTGTGCCGGTCGGTATCGGCTACCTGAGTTACGACCTCGGCCGACGCTTCGAGACCATCCGCGGCCGCGTGCAAGAGCCGTCGGGCTGGCCCGATCTGGAGTTTCGTTTCTATCGCGCGCTGTGGATGCGCGACGCCCGCAGTGGTGTCGCCCGCATTCTCGCGGTCGATGCGGACGCGGCCGCCCGGCTGGCGGCGGCGTTGCGTGATGGGCCCGACGCTGACGAGTCCGCGGACTTACCGCCGCCGGGCATTGGCGCGCTGGCGCCGGTCGAGGAACCGGCGCAACACGTCGCCGCCGTGAGCCGCATCCTTGGTTACCTGCGCGCGGGTGACGCGTATCAGGTGAACCTGGCACGGCGGCTGGTGGCGCCCGTGGCGGATGCCGAGGATCCCCTCGGCTGGGCGCTGTTCGCGCGCTTGCAACACGAGTCTCCCGCGCCGCACGCGCTGTGGTTCGCGGACCCTGCTGCCGGCACGTGCTTGGTCGGCAACTCGCCAGAACGATTCCTGCACGTCGCGCCCGACGGTCGTATCGAGACCCGCCCGATCAAGGGCACGCGTCCGCGCCATGACGACGGGGCTGGCGACGCCGAGGCTGCGCGCGCGCTGGCTGCCGATCCCAAAGACCGCGCCGAGCACGTGATGATCGTCGATCTGGAACGCAACGATCTCGGCCGCGTGTGTACGGCCGGCTCGGTCGTGGTCGAGGACCTCATGCGCGTGGTCTCGTTGCCCACGGTGCACCATCTTGTGACGACCGTGCGCGGCCGTCTGCGTGCGGAGGTGTGCCTACCCACGGCGCTGCCCGAGCTTCTGCGCGCGACGTTTCCCGGCGGATCGGTGACGGGCGCACCCAAGATCCGCGCGATGGAGATCATCGACGAGTTGGAGCCAGCGCGACGCGGACCGTACACCGGGGCGACCGGGTGGCTGGGCGCGGCTGGTGATCTTGATCTGGCCGTCGCTATTCGTACCGCCTCGATGCGCGACGGGCGACTCACGCTGTGGGTCGGCGGTGGCATCGTCGTCGACTCGGAGCCGGCCGCCGAGCTGCGTGAGACGGACGCAAAAGCAGAGGCCTTCCAGAGGCTCGCACGTCTCGCCGCGTCTGGCGCGACGCATCTTGGTCACCCTGTTAAGGGTTGACGAAAG
>JANPCZ010000211.1:0-3099 GCA_031431215.1 Myxococcales bacterium | reverse complement strand
TCGTCGAGCCGCCAGTTCCACCTCCACCGGTTGGCAAGGATCCGCCGGAGCCGGCCTCTATAGCGGCGCCCTCGCCCGAGCGCCCAGTCCAGGACAGGGGGTCATTGATCGGCGGCGGCTGGCAGCCCCACTGCGCGGCGGCTCCCATCGCGGCCAGCGCTGTCAGGAGACCCCGCCGCCAACTCACGCCGCCACCTGGTCGCGAATACGCTCGGCCACCGGCGGCGGAACCGGGCGCGCCGACGAGGCTAACAGCCCCGTTCGTACGATCGGCAAGCCACCTCTTCAAACGGAGATCCAGCGAGTCTCGAGGCTTCATCAGCGTACCTCCTGTGTGCTTCTCCAGGCCACGCGCCTTCGCGCTCATCGTAAGCTATTCGGGCGTCGTCTCAAGTCCTTCCCGCAAGCCTCGGCCTCCGAAGAGGCGCAGGGTACTACCTCAAAAGGCGTAGCGCAGGCCGGCACCGAACGCGCAGCACCGGGCGGCGATGGCAGGCCCTGAAACACGACGCTGTAGCGGGCGTTGACGTCTTTGTTGATGGCCATGAAGTAGGCGTGCAGGGCGTCGGTTGGGATGGTGTCCGTTAAACTTCATTCGGTCTTCCTGTTTCGAGCGCCAGAACCAGATATACCCACATTCTACGTCGCAGACAACCGTTTTACCATAGGGTCGACACCCAGCACGAAAAGCGCCGCGACAACCAGATAGCGCCGCATGGGCCGCAGGTCCTCACGACGCCCTCGCCACCACCGGAAGCGCTTTGTCCGAAACAAGTTCCAGCTTCGCGCACACCAGGTCGCCCATCTCGTCGCAGCGCAGACGGCCGCCCATGTCGGCGGTGCGCCGCGTGGGGTCCGACATCACGGCCTCGACCGCGGCGTCGATCATGTTCGCCGCACGCACGGTCTCGGGGTGTCCAAGCCAGCGCACCATCATGGCGACCGATAAGATCGTGGCCAGCGGATTGGCCAGGCCGCGGCCGGCGATGTCGGGCGCCGAGCCGTGCGACGGCTGGAACACCGCTGCGTTGGCGCCGATGTCGGCCGACGGCGCCATGCCCATACCGCCGACCAGGCCAGCCAGCAGATCCGACAGGATGTCGCCGAACATGTTCTCGGTCACCAGCACGTCGAACGTGTGCGGCCTACGCACCAGGTAGAGCGTCACCGCGTCGACGTAGACCCGCTCGGTGCGGACGTCCGGATACTGCGCCGCGACCTCGTCAAACACGCGCCGAAAGAACGCCATCGACGGCAGCACGTTGGCCTTGTCCACTAGTGTGACCAGGCGCCGCCTCTGCGCAGCCTCCCGGAACGCGGCATGAAACAGCCTCTCGGATCCGGCGCGGGTCACGCGCAGCCGGTCGTCGACCAAGGTGGCGTCGGGGGCGTGGCGCTCCTGCCGTGACGAGAACAACCCCTCGGTGTTCTCGCGCACCAGCATGATGTCGATCGCCCCGGCCACCGCCTCACGCAACGGCGTATCGTTCGGGTGATACAGTCGCACCGGGCGCAGTCCGCAAAACAGATCCAGGCGCTCGCGTAGATCGAGCTGCGGCGCCATCTCGACACCGCTTGGCCAGCGCACGTCGGGCAAGCCCATGGCGCCGAGAAGCACAGCGTCTGCACGCCCACAGGCCGCGAAGGCCGACGCGGGCAGCGGGTCGCCGCTCAGGAGGAACTCGCCGGCACCGACGGAATGCCAATCGAGCGCGAACTCGACTCCGTGCAGACGGTGTTCGATCGCGCGCAGAACCTTGACCCCTTCGGCGACGACCTCGGGGCCGACGCCGTCCCCAGGCAGAACCGCGATGTCGAAGGTCTTGGTACTCATGCGCGCATGCTCCTCGATTTTTTCTGTGGCATCAATCGTTTGTCCAGTGACGCCAGGGTTTTATCCTGTGGCATCAACCGTTTGTCCAGTGGCATCAGTAGCTTGGCGGGTGAGACCGGCTGACCGGTCTGTGCCGACTCGTAGCAGGCGAACCGCGGTACCCGAGCGCAACGCTGTGGCGAGATGCTCTTGCAAAGCCCGCACGCCGGGCATCCGCCGCCACGCGTCGGCCTGGAACGCGGCGAAGAACCCCGCGCCGACGATCACGCCCTCAAGCATCCAGTTAAGCTACCAGTAGGGCAAACGTTTGCCAATGACAAAAGACGCTGCTGTTACGGGTTCTGACGCAGCGTGATCACGCTGCGCGGTGTTGCGAAATCGCGGCTAGCGCTCGGCTAGCGCACGCAAGTCCGCAGCATCTTGGGCGGGATGGGCCAGGCCATGACGAAGTTGAAGCACATCTCGTCGGTGGTCGACTCGCCGAAGCGGATCACGCCGTTGCCGGGGTGCCTGTAAATGCACGTGGTGCTGACCGTATCGCCGGGCTTGACCACCACCGGATCGACCGTCAGGTGCGGCTTCTGGTTGTTGAAGCTGTAGTGAGGCACATCGAGAATGGTACGCGTCTGTCCGCCGGACGTGAGCTGGGCTCGGAACCCGGTCGCGTTCGTGTGCATATGCGGCCACTGCGACACGAAGTTCAGCGGCGCCGGCCAGAGCCGGCTCAGAAGCCCGCAACATTCACTCGATACCTGGAGGCCGTCTGCGCCTGGGGGGATGTTGATGCGCAGGCTACCGAAAGTCATGATGCCCGCGACCTTGGGCCGCGGCGTGGCGGTGGTGCACAGAGCAACGCCGCTGCGATCACGCGCGTCGGTGTAGCCCGCCCTATTGTTGTAGTGAACCTCTGTTCAATAGCTTCTCTTCCGCCAACTTGGCGGCATCGGCTTCAGATGATGCCCGAAAACGCCGCCGCTGCGGGCAGGCCCTTCGGGATTCGATTCAGAACTGGTAGCGCAGGCCCGTGCCAAAAGCCATCAGGTCCGCGCCGGGGGCCGAGGGCAAGCCTTGAAACACGACATTGTATCGAGCGTTGGTGTCGTTCGTGATGCGCATAAAGTAGACCTGCACGTAAACCTTCTTCGCGATCTGATACGCGTACCCGGCCGTAAGGCCCCAACCTCCGCTTTCGGTGGCGTTGAAGGTCGCCTGGTGGGTCTTCCCGACCAGCTGCATCGCCTGATGGTATGCGGCGCCAATGGTGT
>JANPCZ010000210.1:0-9091 GCA_031431215.1 Myxococcales bacterium | reverse complement strand
CCGACATGGCGGAGCCCGCGGTGTTCACCTCCAACTTCCAGCCGCTGCGGCCAGCCGACCGCCAAGAGATCGTCGAGGATGTTTCCACCTTCGATGCCTTCACCGCGCCCATGCAAGCGCACCTGGCGCGCGCATCCGCCGCCGGCGATGCGTTCACGGTGTGCTCGGCGAGGCCCCGCCTGGTCGGTGGCGAGCCCAGCAAGAATCCGCGCTACCTGCAGATCCGCCCCGATGTCTCGCGCCCGCGCGATCGCTACGTCGCCGAGATGGGCGCCCGCCTGGCGCGACGCCTGCCCCTCGCCCGCCCGGTGATCTTCCCGGTGGCAAGCGTGCTGTCGGGCCGCCGCAACAACCCGCCCGACGGCGCCATCCGCGCGCTGTGCGTGTACAACCCCATCCACTATCAGGAATTGCCCGAGCTCTTGATGGACTACATCTGCTCGCTGACCGGCAAGTCGCCCAGCACCACCGGCGCCGGTTCCGAGGGCGCGCTGACCAAGGGTCCGTTCAACGCCCTGTGCGCGACTGCCGACCTGAACAACATGCTGGTGTCGATGTTGCTCACCGGCTACGGGGGGTTCTCGACAGCGGCTGGATGGATCGGCCCGCACTACCGGGTCGACCACGACGTCAGCACCTTGATCCCCGAATTGTGGTGCCGCCTTGCGCCTCAGGAACGCGACCCGGAATGGTTGCTCGAACACGGTTACCTGGAACCGCTCGCCGACTATGAGCTTGAGGACCGCCCGGTCCTGGCCAGCCGGCTCGGCTGCCGCATCACCGCCAAGTTCGTGCGGGCGTTCTTCGGCCGCGTGTTCGACAACCCCGACGCCGTCTTCAGTGACGACATCCTGCGCCCCGAGCGGCAAGATCCAGCGGTGTTTGCCGACGGCATCGACAACATCGTCGAGGCGCAGCGTCGCGTGGCCCGCGCCTACTTCGACGATGGCAGCATCGACAACGCCTGCCCGCCGGTGCGCGCGCTGTTGCACATCATGGCGTACGGGCATTTCGAGGGCATGGACGCCCACCACCCTGCCCTGCGCGCGATGTTCACGCGCGAGTCGCTGCTCGGCAGCGACTGGTACCGGGACCGCCTGGCGCACAAGCAACAGCGCGACATCGCCCTGTGGCAACGCCACGTACGCAACCTGTCCGACTTCCTGGCGCTGCCCACCCACCGCGACGAGGCGGCACGCCTGGGCATCGCGGCCCGGCTCGACCACGCGCGCACGGAGCTTGCCCGCGTGAGGTCGCGCGCCTACCTGGGCGAGCTTCACGGCACCATCGGCGCCGACGCCATCCACCGGGGCCGCAGCCACGCGGCAGAGATCGCGCCGGATGACAACACGCTGGAAGGTGGCACGGTCGAACCGCTGTTCGCCGTCAAGGGCTGACGGGCCAGGGCGCCTGACCAGTTATCACTATGGTCCAAACTGGACGGGTGCCGCTTTCGACCCATCGCTACCTGGCCGCCACCATAGCCGACGATGCCATCGCGTCGGGCAAGATGGCGTTCGTCAGTGGGCCACGCCAGGTGGGAAAAACCACGCTCGCCAAGGATCTGCTGACCTCGCCGCAGAACTACCAGACCCGGCGCTGCCGCATCGCTCGGCGGCCCCAGTAGCGGCTGCCCTCGATCACGACACCAAGGAGGGTCGCTACGGCGAACAGGTGGAACACCGACTGGTTTGGCATGCCCTGGCCCGAGAAGACCAGCAGCGACGGCAGTGACAGCGGCAGCGAGAACAGCAGAAGCTGCAACAGCAATCGACTGCGTGAGAGAGCCAGCGCCACCGCCAGCACGACGAACTGGGCCACGGCGAGCGGGAAGCGCACCGCAAGATCGGCGTTCAGCCGCAGGTGCACCGGGGTGGTTTCGCTGGCGATGCGCCAGAGCCGCTGGCCCAGGATGCCGAGGTACCACAGCGGATCGGCCGTGATGTCCGACAGCACCTTGGCGCGGATCACCTCGGTGTAGTGAGGTAGCTCGAACGGCAACACCGGATAGCGTCGCTTGGCATCGTGGAAAGTAGTGCGGAAGACCAGGCCGCCGTCCCAGGGCGGCACAGTCATGCCGTACTTCGCCACCAGCTGGTTGACCGCGTAGGCATGCGCGCGCGAGTCGTCCCACTTGTAGCCGTGCGTTCGATCGAAGTCGCTCAGACCTTCCCAGATGGTCATCCACACGTTGTGGTGCAGTTCCGGATCAGCGGCCAGCGGGTGTGGGTAGCCACCGGCGCGCGTGACGATCTCGGTCGCGTGTGTGATCTTGTGGCGAAAATACCCGTCCCAGACCAGCGAGCCGGCAAGAGTGGCGCCCACCAGCGTTGCACCGAGCGCCGCGCGCCGCAGCCGGTTGGTCAACGGTAAGAATGCCGTCATGGCCACCACCGAGATCAAGATCGCGATCGACTCCGAGCGAATGTGACGGACCGTGCCCAGCAGCAGCCCCAGGCACACGGCAAGCACGAACGCCCATCGACCCCGCGGTCCGCGCGCATCGACCACCGGCAGCCACAGCGCCAGCGCGATTAGGGCCATCGTGATGGGCCAGCCGAAAACGTTCTGGTTGCTGTACACCTCGTAGATCTGGAACGGATTCGATCCAGAAAGCGCCACGACAAGGCTGCCCAGGATCGGCCTGCCCGACCACCAGAATGAAGCGAACACCGCCAGCAGCGCCGCGATGAAAGCCGCAGCGTTCGCCGGCATGATGGTCAGGTGTCGGGGCGCGCCCTCGAGCCACGCGCCCGGCAGGTACAGCCAGATGCGGGCGTGATCACCGATGCGCAGGGCGCCGAACAAAGGATTGCCGGGTTCCATCACCAGCGTCGATCCGCGCTCGGCCACGATCCGTTGCGCTGCCGCTTCGCTGTAATCCTGCTCCTGCACCGGGGACGACGGGGCGACCGGGTAAAGCCCCAGGTAGTGGTACAGGTACACCAGGCCCTCCTGGTGCTGCAGGCCAACCGCGGCGCCATTGTGGTAGCGCGACCCGTTTCGCGCAGGGGATCTCGCGAACCCGAGCTGCCACACCGGGATCAAGACCAGCCCAGCCAGCAGCACCCACCAGCGCCGCGGCGAGCGTCGAGAAAACGGGCGCCGCAGCGTCGCGCGCGCCAGCGCCACGGTGAGCCCAACCACGCCCCGGCTCATCGCGCTCGAGGCTTCGCCTTGGCGGTCTGTTGAATGAACACGAAAGCGCCTTTCTTGTTGGCCATGGCGAAATCAGGACGCCTGTCGCCATTGAAGTCGCCGACGAAGATCCCGGTGCCCACGCCCGCGTCGCCGTCGATGAGCTGCGGGACGAAGTCGACGCCGTGGTCGGAGCCGCGCACCAGGCGGAGCCAGTAGAAGACGGCCGGCGCCCCCGCGTCGACGTCGCCCTTGGAACCGTGGGCCCAGAATCTCTTGCCGGTGACGATGTCGAGTAAGCCGTCACCGTCGACGTCGACCAGCTCGACCGCGTGCATCTGCGCGATGGCGAGTCCGTAGCGATTGTCGGACGCCTGCCGGCTCATGATGACGTGCTTGACGAAGGTGATCTTTCCGCCGGCCACAACCTGCTCGAACCAGGCCAACCCGTAGCCGTGCGCCTCCAGGCTGCTGACCACATCGTTGCGACCATCGCCGTTCACGTCGTAGGCGTGCATCTGCGCGCCACCGGGGCCGAAGTCGGCCGCGTGATGCGTCCACATTGGATCACCCGCAAGCGAGGCCGGCTGTTGCCACCAGCCGGTGGCTTCGAGCAAGTCCTTGCGGCCGTCGCCGTCGACATCGCCGACGCCCAGGCCGTGAGTGAAGCGTCCCACGCGAGCATTGGCGGCGCCTATCGGATGGAACAGCCACGGTGCCGTGGCGTCCGCGGGATCAGGAGTCGCGTAACCGTAACGGCCGCCCTGGCCGCAGATGATCTCGGCTTTGCCGTCACCGGTGATGTCGGCGAATGTCGGCGATTCGTTGTCGGTCACTGCGATCGCCAGGTGACGCGTCCACGACTTCGGCTTGCCGCGCGGGTTCTCCAACCAGGACGTGTCCTGGCCGGGAAAGCCCACAATTAGAAGATCCGTCCAGCCATCGCCATTGAAGTCGTGCGGGAACGCGAAGAAATTGTCGGAGTAGTTGTTGGCAACGCCCAGCCCGCCCTCGAAGCCTGGGATCTTCTCCACGCGTCCATCGGGCCGCTTGACCGTGAAGCTCTGGTCGGGCGGGTAGATCTGGTGGCGTCTCTTCAGGGTCGGGCCCTGCCACCACCACGGCCCGGCGGCGAAGTCCATCTTGCCGTCACGGTTGAAGTCGGCGAACGCGGCACCTTCGGACCAAAACTGATTGGTGAGCTGCACCTTCTTGAAGGTGTGCCCCACCTGCGCCAACGCGGGTGTTGCCGCCGCCATCAAGGACGCCAGGACGGCACCGGTGCGCGAGGCCTTCATGCCCCCCTCTATATCAGGACATGTACAAGCGGGGGCGGAGGACAGCCGTGAGCCTGCGCCTGATCGCACCCGAGGTGGCCGAGCGCGTGGCCGACCGCATGCCCAGCCCAGGGCTCACCTCGCGCGAGGTCGGCGTGCTGGAGCTGGTCGCCCACGGCGTGGTGACAATGTTTTGCCACGCCATGGTCCTGCCCGACGAGACCACCTTCGGCGATCCCGAGTTCTGCACCGGCCCGCTCAAAGGTCTGGCGTAGGTAGCCGTCGCTGCGCCATGCTGTCCGGCGCGTGCCACGCGCCGCCGTTCTCGCCATAGTCCTGCCCACCATCGTCGCCTCCGCCCTGCCCGGCTGTGGCAGCGATGACGTTGCCTCGGGTGCTGGCGCGCCGGCGGTTCACTGCCGCCCGCGAGCCTCCGTCCCCAGCGCAGCCGCCCCCGTGGTCGCGCCCACGCACACCTTCGACAAGATCGAACGCTTCGTCGTCATCTATCTGGAGAACCACAGCTTCGACAACCTGTTCGGAACCTACCCGGGCGCTGACGGTCTTGCGGCGGCCCGCACCGGACCACCCCAGGTCGACGCGGCCGGGAAGACTTACACCCGGCTGCCCCGGCCGTTCGATCCGGGCGCCGGTGAGCCCGACCCGCGTTTTCCAGGCGATCTACCCAACCAGCCGTTCTTCATCGACGACTTCGTGGGCATCGACGATTTCACGCCCGATCCGATCCATCGCTTCTATCACCAGCAGCAGCAGATCAACCGCGGCCGCATGGACCGATTCGTCCAGGTCAGCAACGTGGACGGGCTCGTGCTCGGCGTGTACCACACCGAGAAGCTGCCCCTGATGCCGCTGGCGGCCGAATTCACTCTGTCGGATCGCTTCTTCCACGCGGCCTTCGGCGGCTCGTTCCTGAACCACATCTGGCTTGTCGCCGCCGCGATGCCGGTGTTTGCCGATGCCCCGCCCGCGTTGGTCGCTCGCGTCGATCACAGCGGCCGGCTCATCACAGATGGTGCGGTAACCGCCGACGGCTGCTTCGCGGTGAACACCATCTTCGCCGCAGCAGCTCCGCACCCGGCCGGGATCCCCGCGGCGTTCCTTCTGCCGGCGCAGCGCGGGGCCACCATCGGCGATCGCCTGTCGGATGCGGGCGTCAGCTGGGCCTGGTACGGCGGCGGCTGGAACAAAGCGCTCGCCGGCAACACCGCCGACTTCCAGTTCCATCACCACCCGTTCATCTATTTCGCCGCCTACGCCGACGGCACCGCCGCGCGCAAGACCCACCTCAAGGACGAGGACGATTTCCTGGCCGCAGCCGCGGCCGGAACGCTGCCCGCGGTGTCGTTCGTCAAGCCGCGGCCGTCACAGAACGACCACCCGGGCGGCTCGACCATACTTGCATCGCAGCTACACGCCCTCGACCTGGTCGAAGCCGTGAGAAGCGGCCCCAACTGGCAAGGCGCCGCCATCATCATCACGTACGACGAGAACGGCGGCTTCTGGGATCACGTCGCGCCGCCGCGCAAGGACGAGTGGGGCCCCGGCACCCGGGTTCCGACCATCATCGTGTCGCCGTTCGCGCGCAAGGGTTTCGTCGATCACACCGAGTACGACACCACCTCGATTCTGACCACGCTGGAACACCGCTTCGGCCTCGCTCCCCTTGGCCCGCGCGATGCCCAGGCCAACGATCTGGCGGCGGCGTTCGATTTTCCGCCGTGACCGTGTCAGGCGCCGAAGGGCGCGGTGCCCGCCCTGCGAGCGACCGCGGTCAGCCGGTCGAGGAAACGCTGCACCGACGGATCACGCCGCAGCGACGGGCGCACGAACAGGCGTACCTCGACCTCAGGCACATCGGCACGCTCGATGATCACACGCTTGCGAACAAGCCGGTCGAAGCGCTCAAGCGCCAGCCCGGGCGCCAGGCCAATACCAAGACCCTGCGACGCGTACGACAGCAACAGTGACACGCTGGGCAGATCGATCGTCGTCACCGGACGGATGCCGGTGCGGCCGAGGTACTCGTCGAGCAGACGACGACCGCGACTGCCGGGCGACAGACGCAGCAGCGGCTCGCGGCCCAGCCGCGCGACCACGGAACGCGTGCGCGCGGGCGTCCGGCGTGGACGTGGCGCCACCCAGAAGAACGGCTGCCGGAACAGCACGGTTTCGCCCGTGCCAAGCTCGCGGTCGGAGGTCACGATGCCCACGTCGGCCAGCCCCTCGGTCACCAGGCGCCCGGCCGCCACCGAGTGGGTGGTCGTGATCTCGAAGTGCAGGGGAATTCGTTCACGCGAGAACTCGCGGATCACCGGCAGCAGGACGGCCTCACCCAGGTAGTCGGCGGCCGCCACCCGCAGCGTCGGCACGCGCGCGCCGCCCAGCTTGTCGAACAGGGTGAACAGCGATGACGCCTCATCGAAGACCCGGGTCATCGCGCCCAGCGCGGCCTCACCCGCGGGGCTGGGCCGGATGCCCCGGCCCGCCTTCTCGAACAGCGAGAAGCCGAAGTGGTCTTCCAGACGGCGGAGCTGCTGCGAGATAGCCGACGGCGTCTTGTGCAGCCGCTTTGCCGCCTCGGCCACCGACGAGGTTTGCGCCACCACCAGGGCGTCGTACAGCGCAGGCAGGAAGGAAGCGTCCATGTAGCAAGACTTAACAATCGCCCAAGAAAATGTCACTGGACGATCGCGGGGCCGCCGCGCACATTGCCTTTGCACCATGAAACCAACCCCCGCCACGCTGTTCGAGAAGATATGGGACGCGCACCTGGTGGCACCCGCCACGGCTGATACGCCGGCCGTCCTTTACATCGACCTGCACCTGGTCCATGAGGTGACCTCGCCGCAGGCGTTCACGATCCTGCGCGAGCGCGGTCTCAAGGCGCGTCGCCCCGAGCGCACGGTCGCCACCATGGACCACTCGACGCCCACCACCCCGCGCGGCGCCGACGGCAAGATCCCGATTCTCGACGCGCAGGCGGCGGCGCAGCTGTCGCAACTTGAAAAGAACTGCGCCGACTTCGGCATCGAGCTGCACAAGCTGGGCAGCGCCGGTCAGGGCATCGTGCACGTCATCGGCCCCGAGCTGGGCGTCACGCAGCCCGGCGGCACCATCGTGTGCGGCGACAGCCACACCTCCACCCACGGCGCGTTCGGCGCGCTGGCGTTCGGCATCGGCACCAGCGAGGTCGCGCATGTGCTAGCAACCCAGTGCTTGCTGCAAAGCCGCCCGCGCACCATGGCCATCGAGGTCGGCGGGCGTTTGCAGGCTGGCGTGAGCGCCAAGGATCTGATCCTCGCGGTCATTGCTCGCCTGGGCATCGGCGGCGGCACCGGCCGCGTGTTCGAGTACCGAGGCTCAGCCATCGCGGCGCTGTCGATGGAGGAGCGCATGACGGTGTGTAACATGTCGATCGAAGCCGGCGCCCGCGCCGGCCTGGTCGCCCCCGACGACAACACCTTCCAGTACCTTGCCGACAAACCACGCGCACCCAAGGGCGCTGCCTGGGACGCGGCGCTTGCGCGCTGGCGCAAGTTGCCCACCGATGACGGCGCCACCTTCGATCAGGTCGAGCGCTTCGACGCAAGCAAGCTCGAACCCATGATCACCTACGGCACCAACCCCGGCATGGGTATTCCGATTTCCGCCCACGTGCCGGCGCCCAGGAACGCGTCCGACGAGAAGGCACTGGCGTACATGGGCCTGCGCGCCAACCAGCCCATCGCTGGCCAACCCATCGACGTGGTGTTCATCGGCAGTTGCACCAACTCGCGCCTAAGCGACCTGCGTGCGGCCGCGACCGTGTTCCGCGGGCGCAAGGTGGCGCCGGGCGTGCGCGCGCTGGTCGTGCCGGGCTCGCAGAAGATCAAGCTGGCCGCCGAGGCCGAGGGCCTCGACAAGGTCTTCCGCGACGCCGGCGCCGAGTGGCGCGAAGCCGGCTGCTCGATGTGCATTGCCATGAACGGCGATCAGCTCAAGCCTGGCCAGTACGCGGTCAGCACCAGCAACCGCAACTTCGAAGGGCGGCAGGGCGCCGGCGGGCGCACCTTCCTGGCCAGCCCGCTCACCGCCGCGGCCGCCGCCGTCACCGGCAAGGTCACCGACGCTCGCCACCTGTTGCCCGCCTGATTCCAACGAGGCCAAACCATGGAACCGCTCAAGACCTTCACATCCAAGACCGTCGTCCTGCCACTTCAAAACGTGGACACCGACCAGATCATCCCGGCGCGCTTCCTCAGGACCACGTCGCGCCTGGGACTTGGCAAGCAGCTGTTCGCCGACTGGCGCTACGACGCCGCCGGCAACCCCAAGCCCGACTTCGTGCTCAACCGGCCCGAGGCACAGGGCGCGGCCATCCTGGTGGCCGGCGACAACTTCGGCTGCGGCTCGTCGCGCGAACACGCGCCGTGGGCACTGGTCGATCACGGCTTCCGCGCGATCATCAGCACCAGCGTGGCGGATATCTTCCGTAACAACTCGCTCAAGAATGGCCTCTTGCCCATCGTGGTCGACTCCGCCACCCACGCCCGATTGCTGGCGACTCCCGGCCTGCAAGTGACGATCTCGCTGGAGGACCAGTCTCTGTCTCTGCCCGACGGTACCACCGTCAAATGGGCGCCCGGTTCAGTCGACACCTTCGCGCGCTACTGCCT
>JANPCZ010000209.1:0-1958 GCA_031431215.1 Myxococcales bacterium | reverse complement strand
AGCACGAGCACCGTGCGCTCCCCTGGCGCGCCGTCAACCTCGGTAGACGACGATGCCGCGGGTCGGGTCATAGGGGGTGAGCGCCACCGTGACCTTGTCCCCCAGCACGACGCGGATGCGGTGCTTGCGCAGCTTGCCCCCAAGATGCGCCAGGACTTGATGACCGTTCTCGATCTCGATCTTGAAGTTACCGGCCGGCAACACCTCGATCACTCGTCCCTGAAATTCGATGTGTTCTTCACGACCCATGGGCCGGGAGAAGGTACTCGGTCGGAACACACCGGTCAACAGCGCGCGGAAGCTGTGAATCCCCAGTATAGACTTCGTCGCGCGCCATGCCTGAGGATAACCCGTCGCTCACGGCCGCCACGTCGCTACCTGATGCAGCGCTGACGCGGCGGCCGACCCTCGAGATGCTTCGCACCATCGAGGAGCCACGTAGCCTCATCGCGGGCAACAGTGTGCGCCTGCTTTGCAACGGGGCCGAGGTGTTCCCGGCGTGGCTGGCCGCCATCGACAGCGCCTCCGATCGCATCTCCCTGGAGATGTACATCTTCGCCGCCGACCGCATCGGATCCCGCTTCGGCGAGGCGCTGATGCGCGCCGCCCGGCGTGGGGTGCGGGTCCGCCTGCTGTACGACTTCATCGGCTGCCGGTCCACCCCATCCGAGTTCTTCGCCGAGCTGCGCCGCGCCGGCGTGCGCACCCTCGTGTACCACCCCCATCGGTTTTGGCGGCCGCGCTTCTGGACCCTGTTCCGCCGCAACCACCGCAAGACCCTGGTGTGTGACGGGCGCGTGGCGTTCACCGGCGGGATCAACATCGCCGACGAGTGGCTGCCCGTGAGCCAGGGTGGCGACGGCTGGCACGACGCCGCGGTCGAGGTCGCCGGTCCCGCGGTCGCGGCCATCGAAGCGCTGTTCCTGCGCACATGGAACCGACGTTCACGACGGTCTTCTCGCTTCAACGCGAAAGCGCTGCCGGCGGCTCCGAGCTGCGGCGACGTGGCCCTGGCGGTGGTCGCCAATACCGAACGACGCGATCGTTTCGCCATCCGGCGCGCCGCCCTGCATGCGATCCGCGAGAGCCGGGAGCGGGTCTATCTGGTCAATCCGTACTTCGTGCCGGACCCGGGCATCCTGCGTGCGCTGTGCCGCGCGGCCGAACGGTCGGTGTCGGTGCAGCTGCTGGTGCCGGCCCGCAGCGATAGCCGCACGCTGGATCTGGCAGCGCGTGCGACCTTTCGGCAACTGTTGCGCGCGGGGGTACGTATCTTCCAGCACGCTGCCGTCGTGCACACCAAGGTGTTGCTGGTCGATCGGGACTTCGTGTCCCTCGGCAGTTACAACCTCGACCACCGTTCGCTCGCGTACAACCTGGAGATGGTGATCAACACACTTAGCCCGGCCTACAACCAGGCGGTCGCCGAGATGATCGGCTCTGACATCGCCGAGTCTGACGAGATCACCCCGGACGCGTTCGAACGTCGCGGGCTGTGGCAGCGCGTGCTCGAACGGCTGGCGTACAGCCTGCGCCACTGGCTATGACGTGCGGCGGATCAGACGTCGAACGTCGCCAGCACCGGCGCGTGGTCGGACGCTTCCTTGCCCTTGCGCGCGTTGCGATCAATCGAGGCGTCGCGGGAACGCTCGGCCATCGTAGGGGTCGCCAAGATGTGGTCGATGCGCAGGCCGCGATTCCTGGGGAACGAAAGCTGGCGGTAGTCCCACCAGGTAAACAGTCCGGCTTCAGGGCGGTGCCGCCGCACCACATCCTGGAGGCCCCAGTCGAGCAGCGCCGCGAATCCGGCACGCTCGTCCGGGTGGCACAAGACCTGGTCCTTCCACTCGGCGGGATCGTGAACGTCGCGATCTTCAGGCGCGACGTTGAAGTCGCCGCACAGGACTAGCGGCTCCGCGACCTGCCCGTGCGCGCAGAGCCAGGCGCGACAGCGTCGC
>JANPCZ010000208.1:0-4595 GCA_031431215.1 Myxococcales bacterium | reverse complement strand
CCACTTCAAGTTCAACGTGTAGCGGGGGTGGGCGTTGGTGGATGTTGGACTGCAGCGCCGGGCCCCGCTCGCGGTGCTGCTGATCGGCGTTTGCGTGAGCGGCGCTTGTGGGCCAGCCGATCCGGATCCGCCCTACGTTTCGGAAGTTCTCGCGTACACAGGTGCCGGTCGCTACCAGGTCCGGGCCGAGCCGCTGGCAACACTGCACGACTTCCATGGCATGTCCGGGGAAGCGGGCCAGTTCCACGGTGGCGGCTTCATCCGGCTCACGTCCAGTTCCGACATCGACACCGAGGAAGAATTCCGCAGCGCCTTCCGCGTGCGGGGCGCGCACAGGCTGGCACTCGACTATCAGATCGTCAAAGGTGTGGTGCGGGCGAACGACTACGACACCTTCGCGATGCTGAGCCTTTACCGCGCCCTGGAAAGGACGCGGGCCTTCTATCGCGGCGTGGGCGTGGGCGACGAAGCGATGCCCACGCTCGCGGTGTATTTCAGACCTCGCATCGAGGTGTTGGTCTTTCCGCTGCTGGCGTCGAACAACGCCGCCTACTCGTCGCCGCTAGATGGGTTTCTCTTCTTCAACGATTTCTTCGCAGGCAGCGCCGTCCCCGTCGCTCTCAACCTGGGTGTGATTGCGCACGAATACGGACACGCGGTTTGGCAGCATGTGTTGTGGAAGGGGCGCCTACCGGCGTGGGCCCTGGATAGCTGGCCCGACCGGGCGGTCAACGAACTACGCGCACTGGACGAGGGCCTCGCGGATCTGTTCGGCGCCACGATCACCGACGATCCCCGTTTCGTGGGCCGCTCGGCGGCCAAGCTGACAGCCGAGCGTGATGTGTCGGTGACCCGGATGGTGGTGGCCTCAGACCTGGCCGCCGCGGCAGGCGGCTCGCTGCTTTACGATCCCTATCGCCTGGGATCCGTGGTGGCGAGCGCCCTGTGGACCGTGGGCCAGCGGACTGGCAGGCAGGCGTTGGCCGGGTACGTCGTCGACGCCGAGCGGCGGGCATCGGGCCGCATCGACCGTGATTTCCGCATCGGATGGTTTCTGGACCAGATCGCCGTTGCGGCGGCGGCGACGGATGCCGAGCATCGGGCCGCGGTCTGCGAGATTCTGGTAACGCAACTGTCCGCCCTTGGCCCCTACCCGTGCTGCGTGGAAGCGGCCGAGGGTTGCCGGTGACCGTGACCGCGGCTTTCTTGCTCGCCGTCCTGGTCGGGTCACCTGCAGCGACGCCCGAGGTGCCTCGGCCCCGCTTCGCGGCCGGTGCTAGCGGGGCCATCGCGCATATCGAGGGTGGCTCCGGTGAGCACGATGAGACGCTGTCCATCGGGCTTTTCGCTGCGTGGCGCGCCCGCCGATTCCTTGCGCTCGCGGCACGGTACAGCCGTGCACCGATCACGCACAACTACAGTCAGGTTCGTTTCCAAAGCAGCTACCACCGCCTGGCCCTGGCTCCCGAGGCGCGTCTACCCATCGGCCGGCGCTTCGATTTTTTCGGATGGATCGGGCCCGAGGTCATGCTTCTGCGCTCGTCGCTGTGGGCCGAGAACACTGCCGAGCGGGCCAGCACCCGCGCCTATCTTGGTGTCGGTTGCGGCGGCGGCGCCGCCGTTCGGATCGGAGCCATCGAGTTGCGCACCGAGGTGGCCATCGGCCTGCGGGACGATCGGGTCGACCGAGCGTTTGTTGGCAGCGTCTTGTGGACATGGCCGTAGTGAGCTACGGTCGCCCCACCCGTGCGCGCCTCGGCCACTTCGATCTGGCTGTCCTTGTTGACCGTGAGTCTGGCGGCGATTGCGCCTGGCCACGCCCAGGCTGACGGTGTCGGGCCACAGTCCCCGAAGCTGACCAGCGGCTTCGGCTATGTGGACCGTAGCGGACTGAACGAGCATGTCACCCGGGGCGTGATCGAGGGGGTGGTCACCGGCGCTTTTATCGGCTACGCGGTCTCCAGCGACACCGACGAACGTACGACCAGCCGGGTACTCACCGGCGCCATCCTCGGCGCCGCGGCCGGCGTGGTGTTGCCGCTGGCCCTCAACCGCGACAACAAAGAAGTGCGCACGGGCGACGTCATCTTCCTCAACGTCGCCCAGAACTGGGGCCTGGCCCATGGCTTCGTGGTCCCGCTCCTTTTCCAGCTCTCGGGCGGCGGTTCCGGACTTGACGGTGTGACCAGCAGCGAACTGCGCGTTGATCTTGGCCTGTCAGCGGCGCTCAGCCTGACGGCCGGTGCCCTGGCGTCCATGGGCTCGGTGGAGGCCGACCTCAATTTCACGCCCGGTCAAGCGTCGTCCATTGGCTCGGCGGGGCTGTGGGGCGGACTGGCCGGCTTGTTGCTGACGCGGATCGCCGGGCCCGCGGAGGCCAGCGTGGGATGGACCCAGGCCGCCCTCGGCAGCATGCTGGCGCTGGGTGATGCGGCCATGCTCACCACCTGGCTCAACCGCGATCGGTTCGACATCGATCGCGGGCGGGTGTTGCTGATCAACATCGGCGGTGCGGCTGGCGCCATGGTTGGCCTCGCGGCTGCCTACTTCCTGGATCCGGGTCTGGACAACCATCGGGTGGTTGCCGGATCGCTGCTGGTGGGCGCGGGGCTCGGCCTCGGGACCGGTTACTACCTCAGTTACGGCTCGGACGAATTCAAGAAATCGGCGCCACCGATGGCGGGCAACGGGCTGTCTCTGGTCCAGTACCACAACGGACACTGGGGCGGCGGTGTGCCGATGCCGACTTTGACCGTGGTTCCCAACAGGAGCGGCGGGCGCGGCGTGCAGCCAGCGCTGTCGCTTGCGGATGGGCGATTCTAGCGGCCACGCATGAAGACCATCGCCACGATATTAGCCCTGCTGGCGGCCGCGTCGAGCGCAGGCTGCGGCCACATCACGCAGATCTCCACCGCGCCCGAGGGCGCCAAGGTGTTCGTCAACGGACAGCAGATTTGCGCCCAGACGCCGTGCGCGTACGACGACAAGTACGGCCTACCACGACGCTACCATCTGCAGCTGCAGAAGCCGGGCTTCAGGGAGGTCGACCTGTACCTGGACAAGGAACTCTCGATCGGATGGTGGTTGGCGGCGGCGTTCCTGACCAGCTACTTCGCGCCAATCACGAGCTCCTTCACATTCTCAATGGCCGACGCGTACAGCTTTGTGCTCGAGTCCACGGCTTGGGTGCCGCCAGCCGCGGCGCCGATTCCGCCAGCGGCGGTGGCGCCGATTCCGCCAGCCGCCGCGGCACCGATTCCGCCCGCGGCCGCTCCGCTGCCCCCGGCCGCCGCTCCGATTCCGCCGGTGCCGCCGCCCAAGCTGCAACCGTAGGCAGGCGCTTCAAAGTCTTGTGCGCGGCACCAGGGGTTCGGTCCCGGGCGGCCCGGGATCCCATGTAATGGCTCACACATTTCCGTAGACACTGAACGGAGATTCAGGCTAAATGGCCCGCAAAAATTGACGTCCAAAGTGGTGCTCGTACGCTGAAGTTCGCCCTGAACTCGATTGCCATGGAGGGGACATGGAGTTTTACGAGATTCGTGAGCTTGTCCGCGTTCGCCACGAACTGCGGCGACTGGTTGCCGAAGGGCGCCAGGACGAGGCCCGCGTCGCGTTGGTTAGGCTACGCGCGCTGGCCGATCGGGATCCGGTCGAGTCGACCGAGGTAGCGCCCGAACTGACCCGCTGGGGACAGTCGCTGGGCGTGTTCTAGCAACACGCCGCCACAACTTACCGGTCGCAAGCACGCGGTTTTCGCCGCCAGGGCCACCCGTCACTCGCGTAGGTTTTCGTACCACTTCACGGCGAGCCGGGTCGAAGCCGTGTGGAATCCAGGCATGGACAAGGTCATCGAGCAGCATTCCGAAAAGATTCGTGGCGCGCTGTCGTGTTTCGACCGGGTGCTGTCATGGTCGGATGCTACTGCCATGGGAGGCTGGGGAGGTGGATGGTATTGTAATGGTATGAGAACAACCATGGACGGCGGGGGACGGGTGGTCGTACCCAGAGCCTTACGACAGCAACTGGGCCTGCAGCCGGGAATGGACCTCGATATCACCGACCTCGACGGCGCCTTGCTCCTGTCGCCGGCACCGGTTCCGATGAAGCTGGTTCGTCGCGGCAAGGGCCTAGTGGCCGAGGCGGCAACGCCTCTGCCCAAGCTCACGGCCGCGAAGATTCGAGCCGCGATCGAGGCGTCCCGTCGGTGAACGCGGTCGACACCAGCGTGGTGGTGGCTGCATGCGCCTCCTGGCACGAGTCGCACGCGGTGGCCCGCAGGGCCGTCGATGGCCGCCCACGACTCGTCGCTCACTGCGCGCTCGAGACGTTTTCGGTCCTGACCCGCTTGCCTACCCCTCACCGCATCCCCGGAGGTCTGGTGGTCGAGTTCCTTGAGGATCGCTTTCCCAACGAGCCCCTGACCCTGCCAGCCGCGGCTTACAAGCGCCTGGTGAGGAGGCTGCACGAGGCCGGCCTCACGGGAGGCGCCATCTACGACGGAGTCGTCGCCTTGACGGTAGCCGAGGCTGGAGGCGTTCTCCTCACACTCGATCGTCGGGCGGAGACCACGTATCGACGCTGCGGCGTGGATT
>JANPCZ010000207.1:0-13368 GCA_031431215.1 Myxococcales bacterium | reverse complement strand
CGGCCGACATCCCTAGCTCAGGCGCTTGTGTGGCGCCTCGTCGCCTCGCACCAGGCGGCGGATGTTGTCCTTGTGGCGGGCGACGACCAGCACCGCGATGACCAGCGCCAATCCCACGAAAGCTGGCTCGCGCGGGCCGATGAACCACAACAGCGCCGGGAACAACACCACCGCCGCGAGCGAGCCGAGGGACGAGATGCGGAAAAGCGCGAACAACGCCGCGTACACGCCAGCCGAGGCGAGCGCCGCCTCGGGCGCCAGTGCGAGGCACACGCCGAGCGAGGTGGCCACGCCCTTGCCGCCGCGGCCGCGCAAGAACAGGCTGAACATGTGCCCGACCACGGCGGCGAGCGCCACCGCAGCGATGGACGTCGCCGGAAGTCCGAGCGTCCGCGCCGCCAGCACGGGTACGAAGCCTTTGAGCGCGTCGAGCAGCAACACGACGGCCGCCCACTTCTTGCCAAGCGCCCGCCCGACGTTGGTCGCGCCGATGTTGCCGCTGCCGACCTTGCGCAGATCGATCCCGCGCCGCCGCGCGAGCAAGACACCGGTCGGGACCGATCCGGCGAGGTAGGCGCCCATGATCAGCACGACCAGCACGACCAGCAGGACGGCGGCGGGCGACACCACGCGGTCATCCTAGCTCGACGGCGGCGGGGCGAAGAACCGGCGCACGTCGTCGAGCGATTCGGTGCGCGGACAGGTACGCGGCAGGCCACCCAGCAGCGTGGCGCCGTACGGCCGCCGTAGCACGCGTCCGTCTAGCAGGGCGACCACGCCGGTGTCGCGACCGGTGCGGATGAGGCGGCCGAAGCCCTGCTTGAGCGCCAGTGCCGCCTGCGGCAGCTGGAATTCGGCGAACGGATCGCCGTCCTGCTCGCGAATACGCTCCATGCGCGCGGCAATGAGCGGCTCGTCCGGGACAGCGAAAGGCAGCCGGTCCATCACCACCAGGGACAGCGCCTCGCCCGGGACATCGACGCCCTCCCAGAAGCTTTGCGTGGCCAGCAGCACCGAGCCCACGCGCCCGCGCAGCGCTTCAAGCAACGTGTGCCGCGGCCGCTCGCCTTGCACCAAGAGTGGGAACGTGCCGTCGGCGCGCAGCCGCGCCTCGGCCACACGCAGGTTGCGAAAGCTGGTGAACAGCGCAAGCGCCCGGCCGCGCGACACGCGGCACAGATCGAGAACCCGCTCGGCGGCGGCGGCGGGAAAGTCGGCCGCGTTGGGATCGGGCAGATCCGCAGCCAGATAGATCAACGCCTGCTTGTCGTAGCGGAACGGCGATGGAAACTCGGCCTCTGCGGTGCCCTCGTCGAGGCCCAGCCGCCCGCGCACATAGGCGAAACCGTTGGCCGCCGCCAGCGTCGCGGACGTGAACACCAGCGGACCCGGATGCTTGCCAAACAGATCGCCCAGGATGGGCGCCACGTCGATGGGTGACGAGCGCAGGCTCACGTTGCGGGGCGAGGCGGACAGCCAACGCACCTGCTCGCGGCGCGCGCGATCGACCAGCGCGGAAAGCTCGCCACGCACGCCCGAGGTCCGGCGCGCGATGCCGCCGTACACCGCTGCTAGTTCGGGCGGCGGCGGCCGGCCCCGGCCCTCGACCGCGGCGGGATCATCCTCGGTGATGCGGTCGAAGAACGCAGCGGCTTCCTCCAGCACGGTGTCGAGCGCGTGATAGCTGGGCAGCGGCGCATCCGGGTCGCTGCCTGCCGCCCACAGATCCTCGGGCATCGGCACCCGCACCTCATCGCTGCCACCCCGAGGCGCGGGCAGCCGGCTGCGTAGCGATTCGGCCAGCGTCTCGGTGGTCGCTTGCAGACGACGCGCAAGCGACAGGGCGTGCGCGTGCGCGGCGGGTGGCACCTGCGCTCGACCGATGTCACGGGCCAGCGCAAACATGCGCTGCGACGAGACATGCAGCCCGAAGAACTCTGTCGCGATGTCCTCGATCTGGTGGGCTTCGTCGAAAATCACCGCTTCGTAGGGCGGCAACACCTGCGCCTCGGGCCAGCGCGAGCGCAGCGCCAAGTCGGCGAAAAACAGGTGGTGATTCACCAGCACGATCTGCGCGTCCAGACTCCGCCGCCGCATGCCGGTCACGAAACAGCGCTCGAAGTACGGGCAGCGCTGGCCCAAGCGCGTCTCGGGGGTGGCGGTGATCTCTCGCCACACCGGAGCGTCGTCGGCGAGCTCGGTCATGTCCGCGCGATCGCCGCTGGTGGTGGTTTCCATCCAGGCGCGGACCCGTTCGACTTCGTCGAGCCCGGAACTAGCGATGACGGTCTGCCGGGTGTGCTCGGCAAAGCGACGCAGGCACAGGTAGTTCGACAGCCCCTTCATCACAGCGAACGTGAACGACACCGGCAGCACCTTCTGCAACCGTGGCAGATCCACGCTCGCGATCTGGTCCTGCAAGGTCTTGGTGCCGGTCGATACCACGACCTTGCGTCTCGACAGGATCGCGGGCACCAGGTACGCGATGGTCTTGCCGGTGCCGGTGCCGGCCTCGACCAGCAAGCGCTCGTCACCGTCGAGAGCGTGCGCCACGCGCTCGGCCATGGCGAGCTGGCCGGGGCGACGCTCGTACCCGGACAGCTCGGCCGCCAGCGGTCCGCCGGGCCTCAACACACGGGCGACGTCGTCCGCGAGCATGAGGGTGTGCTACTTCACCGGCGCGTCCGCCGGCTTCTCCCGCGCCGCCTTCTCGCTGTGGCCCGAGGTGCCGAAGCGGCGCTCTAATTCGGCGAACACAGCGTCGGCGCCGACGCCCGCGGCTTCCAGGCCGACCAGCAGATGAAAGATCACATCGGCCGCCTCGTGCGCGGTGTGCGGCTTGTCGTCGGCCGGCAAAGCCTCGGTCACCTCGCGCGCCTCCTCGGTGATCTTGCTCAATATCTTGGGCCAGCCGGCATCAAGCAGCGACTTCGTGTACGAATTGCCCGCGGTCGATTGCCGGCGGGCCCGGATGACCTCCGCGACGCGGCTGATGATCACGGCTGGCGGCGCGGCCGGCCCGTCGTCGATGGTCAGGCCATCGGCGCCGGGCGCGCGGAAGAAACACGACGTACGCCCGGTGTGACATGACGGCCCCTCGGCATCGACCAGGTAGAGCACCGTATCACCGTCGCAATCGACGCGCATCTGGCGCACTGGAAGTCGGTGGCCGCTCTGCGCGCCCTTCTGCCACAGCTCCTTACGCGAGCGGCTCCAGAACGTCGCGAGGCCACTTTCCACCGTCGCGCGCAGCGCCTCGGCATTGGCCCAGGCGAGCATGCGCACGACGCCGCTTCCCGCATCCTGCGCGATGACGGGCACCAGCCCGGCGCCGTCGAAGGTCACGGCCGCGATCAAAGCCTCGATGTCGTTCGGAGTCATGGCGGTTGCAACTACGTCTACACTACCGCGGCCATGAAGAACCACCCACGCGGCCCGTATGCCGCGCTCACCCCGCCGGCACGATGCGCATCGGGATGCCGCGGGCGCGCAGGTACTCGCGAGCTTCGGCTACGGTGTGTTCACCGAAGTGGAAGATCGATGCCGCCAGCACGGCATCGGCGCCGCCCTCGGCAATACCTTCGTACAGATGGTGCAAAGTGCCGACCCCGCCCGAGGCGATGACCGGGATGGGAACACGATCGGACACCGCACGCGTGAGCGGCAGATCGAAGCCATCGCGGGTGCCGTCGCGGTCCATGCTGGTCAACAGGATTTCGCCCGCACCGGCTGCCGCCATGCGCACGCACCACGCCACCGCATCCAGACCGGTCGGCTTGCGGCCGCCGTGGGTGAACACCTCCCAGGAAGCGGGCGCCGTGGGATCCGCTGCGCGCCGGCGCGCGTCCACCGCGACGACGATCGCTTGACTGCCGAACGCATCGGAGGCGCGCTTGACCAGATCAGGATCGAACACCGCCGCAGTATTGATGCCAACCTTGTCAGCGCCGGCGAGCAACAACCTGCGCACGTCGTCCACCGTGCGCACGCCGCCGCCCACGGTGAGCGGCAGGAACACTTGCTCGGCGGTAGCGCGCACGACATCGATCATGGTGGCGCGCCCGTCAGACGAGGCCGAGATGTCGAGGAAGCAGATCTCGTCAGCGCCCTGCGCATCGTACACAGCGGCGACTGCGACCGGATCGCCGGCGTCGCGTAGATTCTGGAACTGCACGCCCTTCTTGACCCGCCCGTCGGCGACATCGAGACAGGGGATGATCCGCCGCGCCAGCATGGTCGAAGCGCTACAGGCTCCGTGCGCGGGCGCGCTCGACCGCGTCCTCGACGGTGAAGGCGCCTTCGTAGATAGCCTTTCCGATCACCACCGCGAAGGCGCCGGTGTCGACCGTCTGGTCGATGTCCTCGATGCGCGCCACGCCTCCCGAAGCGATGACCGGGCAGGGTGCGATCCGCCGCGCCAGGCGGGCGGTCGCGTCCAGGTTGGGCCCGGTGCGCATGCCGTCGCGGCCGATGTCGGTGTACAGCACCGCAGCCGCGCCGGCCCGCGCCACGGTCTCACCGATGTCGAGCGCGTCCACGGCCGTTGCCTCCTGCCAGCCCTCGACCGCGACCTTGCCTTCGCGCGCGTCGACCGCGACCACGATCCGACGAGGAAAACGCCGGCACAGTTCGTCAACGATCTCGGGCGTCTTGACCGCCGCGGTGCCCAGCACCGCGTAGCGCGCCCCCAGCGCGAACAGGCGCTCGCAATCGGCGACGGTGCGGATGCCGCCGCCAACCTCGACCTCCATTGACGTCGCCGCCAGCATCTTCTCGATGATCACGTGGTTGGTCTTGGCGCCGCCCGAGAACGCGGCATCCAGGTCAACCACATGCAGGCGCGCCGCGCCCGCGTCGGCGAAGCGCTTGACCAACTCCCACGGCCGCGCCGAATACACCTTCGCGGTGTCGCGCTTGCCCTGCTGCAGGCGTACCGCCTGGCCGTCCAGAAGATCTATGGCGGGAAACACCAGCATGTTTTTTACCTTCACGCAGCCGCGACGAACCGGCGCAATAGTTCCAGGCCAGCGGTCTGGCTCTTCTCGGGGTGAAATTGACAGGCGAAAAGGTTGTCGCGCGCCACAGCGGCGCAGAAGCGCACCCCGTGCTCGGTCGCGAGCGCCACGTCGGCCGGATCGGTCGGCACGGCGTAGAAGCTGTGCACGAAGTAGAAGGACGTGGCCTCGGGCGTCCCGGCCAGCACCGGCGTGGCTGCCGCCGCCGGGCCAAGCGCGCAATCATTCCAGCCCATGTGCGGGATCTTGAGCGGCGGTTGCACCACGAACTTCACCACGCGGCCCGGAATCAGACCCAGACCCTGGCACGTCGGATCTTCCTCACTGCCGTCGAACAGGATTTGCAGGCCCAGGCACAATCCAAGGTACGGCGTGCCCTTCTTGATGGCGTAGAGCACCGCCTCGCGCAGCGAGCCGCCATCGCGCGCAAGCCCGGCGACGCAGCCGCCGAACGCACCCTGCCCGGGCACCACCACCTTGTCGGCGGCGGCGACGATCGCCGGATCCCCGGTGACCTGCACGTCGGCACCCGCGGCGGCAAGCGCCTTCTCGACGCTGCGCAGGTTGCCGCTGCCGGTGTCGACCACGGCGAGTTTCGGACGCACCATCTTGTTCGGGTTCCTGCTTCCAGGCCGCGACTTCTACGCCGTCAGCGTGCCCTTTGTCGAGGGCACGCCCTGCACCCGCGGATCGATGGCCACCGCCGCCCGCGTCGCGCGCGCAAAGGCCTTGAACAGCGCCTCGACCATGTGGTGCGCGTTCTCGCCGTGGCGCACTTCCAGGTGCAGGTTGGCAAGCGCGGTGCTGACGAAACCGCCGAAGAACTCGCGCGCCAGCTCGGCGTCGAAGCCACCGATCCAGCGACCCTTCAGCTGATCGGCCAGGTACACGAAGGCGGCGCGGCCGCTGAAATCAACCGCGGCCGCCACCAGAGTCTCGTCCATCGGGATGAAAGCGTCGCCGAAGCGCGCGATGCCGTGGCGATCACCCAGCGCCTGACGGAACGCTGTGCCCAGACAGATGCCCACGTCCTCTACGGTGTGGTGGGCGTCGATCTCGACGTCGCCCTTCGCCTCAACCTCGAGATCGTAAAGCCCGTGGCGCGCCACCGCTTCCAGCATGTGGTTCAAGAACGGCACCGGCGTGTCGATCTTCGGCGCGCCTGCGCCGTCCAGATTCACGGTCAGGCGAATCTGGGTTTCTTTGGTGTTGCGCTCGACAGTCGCGCGCCGCATGCGCCCAACTATGCGGGCAGGATCTCCGGGCGTCAAACAACGGGCCGGCCGTGGCCCGCCGCCCGGCGCCGCGTGTGATAATGCCGGCGCTCATGCGCTGCCGATCGGCCCTGGCCATCGTGATCCTGCTTGCGGGTGGCGCTTGTCGTTACCGCGCGCATGGCTTCGTGCCGCGGGCCGGAGACGCCGCCGCCGACGAGGACGGCGGCGCGGAGCAGGACCTCGGCACAACCACGCCACCGAACCGCCCGGTGATCCCTAGGCCCGACGCCGATCCCGCGCCCTCCCAGCCACAGCCACGCGATGGCTCGACCGGAATCGAGCTTGGGCCGCCGCCCACCGTGACGGGCCCGCCGGACGAGATCGGCTGCGCCGACGGCACCCGCGACGGCTACCTCGATCTCGACGCGTGGACCAACATCGCCGCCTGTGCCGGCGGCTGGAGTGCGCCCGGAGTCACCGGGCAGGACGCTTGGACGCCCCGTTGCGATCGGGCCGCAGGCAACTCGGGCGCGAATCTGGCCGGCGCCGGCTGCGGCATCGCTGATCTGTGCGCCGAGGGCTGGCACGTGTGCGGCAGCCCGGACGAGGTCGCCGCCGCGTCCCCGAGCGACTGCGAGGGCGCGGTCCCTCACGGCCACAGTATGTTTTTCCTGATCGCCGCCGGCGCGTCAGTGCAAGGTGTATGCAGCCCGGATGTCACCGCAGCGAACGATCTGCACGGCTGCGGGACGCTGGGCCAGCCCGAACTGGAGGGCTGTGAACCACTCGACCGCCGCTTCGGTTTTGCCGACTGCCTACGCTCGGAGGGTGGGTGGCAATGCGGGGACGCCAGCCGCCACCTGGAGGAGGCAAACCTGGTTACCAAACTTGGCCCCACTCTGGGAGGTGTTCTGTGCTGTCGCGACCGATAGGATGCGTTTCGTAGCACGTCGGCGCGCTGGGCCGTCACTCGACCGTCAGCTCAAGCCGCACGAGCGGCGCTTTCCGTACCGGGGTCAACGTCAGCGGCGACTGTGGATCGTGGTTGCGAACGAAGTACTGACCGCCATCGCTGCGGCTCGACCACAGCGCGGCGTCACCGGCGGCCTTCTTCACGCCCACCCACACGACCCCGGTCTGCTTCGCCAATGCGATGAAGTCCTCGGTCACCCAGCGGCCGTCCTTTCCGTCAGACACGTCGTCCGTGCCGATCGCACGCGTGACCGAGTAGAGCAGCTCACCGGGGGCGTCGAGCGGGCTGCTGTCGTACAGGCTGATGACGACGGTGCCAGCCGCGGCCATGCGCCACCACAGGCGCGCCGGGCTGTGCTTGCCCGGTGGCAGCTCGAAGCGCACCAGACACTCGTGGCTCTGGCCCGGGAAGGCGACCGGCTCTTGCGCACGGCCGTCGTCGTGGGCCAGCAGCACACGGCGAGCCCCGGTGATGCTTGCGGGCGCATGGGCGCACGCCGTGAACAGCACCGCTGCCAGCACCGCCAGCGACAAGAACTTGATACGACTCGTCCCGGCGGCGCGTCGAGCGGAGGTGCTTGACCGGTTCATCCTGGCGAGGCCGAAAGTACACCAACCATGAGCGATTTGCGCCAACCCTCCTCAGCGGGACAGGCGCTGCGCAAGCCGCGAGCCCCGTAACGCCACGTCGCCGTTGCGAACCGCCAGCGCCAGCGCCTTGCGCGTGCCCACCAGCACGACCAGTCGCTTGCCGCGGGTCACCGCCGTGTACAGCAAGTTCCGTTGCAGCATCACATAGTGCTGCGTGTGCACCGGCACCACCACCGCCGGGTACTCCGAGCCCTGTGCCTTGTGCACGGTGGTCGCGTACGCGAGCGTCAGCTGGTCGAGCTCGTCGGGCGTGTAGGTGATCTCGCGATCGTCGATGCGCACCACGATGTCACCGTCGTCTGAGCCGGCGCCCACGATGCGGCCGACATCGCCATTGAACACGTCGCGATCGTAGTCGTTGCGAATCTGCATCACCCGATCGCCGACCCGCAGCACGCGCTGGCCGCGCCGGAATTCCTGCGCGCCGGCCGTCAGCGCTTCTTGCAGCAGTTCGTTCAGGTGGCCGGCGCCCAGCTCGCCCCGGTGCATGGGTGACAGCACCTGGATGTCGTGCGGCGACAGGCCGTAGCGGCGGGGCAAGCGGGTGACGACCAGATCACGGATCACACCGGCGGCGCGCGCGGCGTCTTCTTCTTCGAGGAAAAAGAAGTCGCGCGTGTCGGGGCCGTCGCTGGGCGCGGTGCCGAGATCGGGCGGCTCGCCATCGTGGATGCGGTGGGCGTTGGTGACAATCAGGCTCTGCGCCGCCTGGCGGAAGATCTCCGTCAGCCGCACCGTGGGTACGCGACCCGAGGCGATCACGTCCCGCAGGACCGTGCCCGGCCCGACCGACGGCAACTGATCCACGTCACCGACCAGCACCAACCGCGTGCCGTCAGCGAGCGCGCCGACCAGATCGGCCATGAGCCGCACGTCGATCATGGAGGCCTCGTCGACGATCAGGACATCGGCGTCGAGCGGACGATCGCGGTTGCGACCGAACACGCTGTCGGCGGGGCGCCATTCCAGCAAGCGGTGCAAGGTGGCCGCGGGCTGCAAGGTGGCCTCGGCCAGGCGCTTGGCCGCGCGACCGGTCGGCGCAGCCAGCGCGATGCGGGTACCGGCACGATGAAGGATCGACACGATGCCACGCACGATGGTGGTCTTGCCGACGCCGGGACCGCCGGTTATCACCAGCACCGGCTCGGTGAGCGCACGCCGGATCGCCTCGGCTTGCTGGCGCGCAAGCTCGATTCCGGCCTCGCGCTCATACGCGGCCAGATCCGCTGCGCCTTCGCCAGCCAGGGCCGCGCGCTGCGGCTGGTCGGCAAGCCGACGCAGGCCGGTCGCGGCGGCCTGCTCGCAGCGGTAAAGGCTGGTTTCATAGATTGCTTCGTGATCGCCGGCGCTCTCGATCGCGACCTCGCCGGCGCGGCCCAGACGATCGACCGCCGCCTCGACCAGCGCCGCGTCCACTTGCAAGAGCTCGCCTGCGCGCAGGGTCAGGCGGGGGCGCGGCAGATACACGTGACCCTGACCGGCGGCCTCGTCGAGCGCATGGCGAACCCCAGCCTCAACGCGCGCATCCGAGGTTTTCTCGATACCAAGCGCGCCCGCCAGGCGATCGGCCGACAGAAAGCCGATGCCCCACACGTCGAACGCCAGCCGGTAAGGGTTTTCGCGCACGCGCGCGATAGCGGCCTCGCCGTAGCGCTTGTAGATGCGGGCGGCGAACGCGGGCGACACGCCGTAGCCTTGCAAGAACACCATGACCTTGCGGATCTCGCGCTGGCTCGACCAGGTGGTCTTGATGGCCTGCGCGCGCACCGGACCGATGCCCGGCACCTCGCCGATGCGCCACGGCTCGGCGTCGAGAATCTCGAGCGTGCGCACCCCGAACCTGGTCACGATGCGCGACGCGAACTCGGGGCCGATGCCCTTGATGAGGCCCGAGCCCAGGTAGCGGCGGATACCGGCTATGGTCTCGGGAGCAATTTCGGTGTAGCCGCTGACCCGCAGTTGCCGGCCGAAGCGCGCGTTGTCCTCATAGCGGCCGCGCACACGCAGCTTCGCGCCCACCGGCACACCCAGCAGTCCGCCGACTATTGTCACCGTGTCCGCGGCGCCCGGCACCGCGAGGCGCGCCACCGTGAACGCGCCGTCGCCACCCGAGAACACGATGCGTTTGACGGTACCCTCGAGGGCCTGCTCCTCCTCCTCGGGGGCGCGGGCCTTGCTGCCCTTGCCCGCGGCACGTTCGAACAGATCCATCGTCGCTGCGCCGGAAGCTTACCCGAACTTGCTTGCCACGGTCCCGCGACGCAGACTTGGCGCCCCACCATGACAGCTGAGGCCTCCGCCGCCAGCGCCGCGCGCCTGAGATTGGCCTTCGACCTCTTCGCGTTCGGGGAATCGATGATGCGGCAGCGACTGCTGCGCGAGCACCCCGATCTGTCCGTGGCCGCCATCGAGGACCGACTGCTCGCCTGGCTCGCCACCCGCCCGGGCGCGGAAACTGGAGACGCGGACGGCCGTCTCGTTGCATGGCCCCGCACCCGGTAGCCGTGACGCGAGTCGAGCAGGTTCTGCGTGACGTGTCGGCGGCTCTGGCTGCCCGCGAGCGGCGCTTCGCTCTGGTCGGCGGACTGGCGGTGTCCGCGCGTGCCGAGCCCCGCTTCACACGTGACGTGGACCTCGCCGTGGTGGTGGCCGACGATTCCGATGCGGAGGCCCTGATCCACAACCTTGTCGTGGTCGGCTATTCGATCCTCGCCGCTATCGAGCAGGACGCGGTTGGTCGGCTAGCTACCGTGCGCCTGGCACCGCCCGGCGCAGGAGTTGCGGGCGTTGTGGCCGATCTGCTGCTGGCGTCGTCCGGCATCGAACCGGAGGTAGTTGCCGAAGCCGAGGAATTGCAAATCCTCCCCGGGCTGACCCTGCCGGTAGCGACCGTCGGCCACCTCGTGGCGCTCAAGACGTTGTCCCACGGACCGAACCGGCCGCAGGATCTGGTGGATCTGCGCGCCTTGGCGCTCGTGGCCAAGCAGAGCGATTGGCAGGTCGCGCGTGACGCCCTCGCCCTCATCGAGGCGCGTGGGTTCAATCGCGGCAAGCGGCTACAGGAAGAGCTGGCTCGCCTGTTTCCGGCCTCGCCACCATTGTAGAGTCACCGTCGTGTGGTGGCGCCCAACGCGGCCGCAAGTGGCCTATGACCGCGTCGAGGTGCGCAACGCCTCCGACGGTGGCGTGGTGTACTGGCTGCTCAAGTTCTATGTGTTCGGGTTGCTGGCGCTGCTGGGTTTGTGCGGCCTTGGTGGCGCGGCCACCTACGTGTACTTCGCGGCGACCCTGCCTGCGCTGCCCGATCTGGCGCGCTACCGACTGGAGGCGGCCGAGACCACGACGGTGCGCGCCTGGGACGGCACCTTGCTGGGCAGCTTCGCGAAGGAGTACCGCGACATCCAGCCGTTCGAGGCGTTCCCTGAAACACTGGTGAAGGCGGTGGTCGCGATCGAGGACCGGCGCTTCTACGAGCACAGCGGACTCGACTACCGCGGCATCGCGCGCGCGGCGCTGGCCAACTTGCGCGCCGGCAAGGTCGCGCAGGGCGGCTCGACCATCACGCAGCAGGTGGCCAAGAGCTTCCTGGGCGCGCTGGCGGCCGAGCGATCGCTGCTGCGCAAGATCCCGGAGGCGATCCTGTCGCGACGGATCGAGGCCCGCTACACCAAGCAGGAGATCCTGACCCTGTACCTGAACCAGATCTTCCTGGGCCACGGCGCCTACGGCATGGCGGCAGCAGCGCGGCGGTTTTTCGACAAGTCGCTCGCGCAACTGGATGTGGGCGAGATGGCGACCCTGGCCGGCATTGCACGCGCGCCCAGTCGCTTCTCGCCGCTGGCTTTTCCCGAACGAGCGCGCGCACGGCGGGATCAGGTGCTCGCGGCGATGGTCGAGGCCGGCGCGATAAGCGAGCCGGAGGCCACCACGTTCCGGGCGCGGCCGCTGGAGGTGCGACCGCCGCGCGAGATCTTCGGCGAGCGATCGCCACACTTCGCCGAGCACATCCGTCGCGACATCGCCCGGCGCTACGGCGAGGACAAGTTATGGAAAGGCGGCCTGGAGGTCGAGACCACGCTTGTGCCCTGGATCGATGCCAACGCCCAGGACAGCGTCGACTTCTCGCTGCGCAAACTGGACAAGCGGCAGGGCTTTCGCGGACCGGTGGCGCGGCTTGTGGGCGCGGCGGCGGATGATTTTCGCGCGCGCGCCGTGGCTCGTCACGGTGCCGACCCACCGCGCGAGGGGCGCCTGTATCTGGGCCTGGTCGAAACGGTGGCGGCCGACGGCAGCGCACGGGTGCGGGTGGGCCGCGACCTGTATCCGCTGCCCGCGGCAAATCTGCTGTGGGCAACGCCGTGGAGCGCGAACGATTCCCAGAACGGCAAGCTGCTGGAAAGCGCGGCCGGGGTGCTGCACAAGGGCGACGTCATCTGGGTCGCGGTCGCGCACCGGTCGAACCTGCGCCGCTTCTCCGACTGGACCTACGACAGCAAGAACGAGGTCGCGTGGTTGCCGGCCTACCAGGACAAGAAGCCGCCCGCGGGCCCGCCGGCGTTGACCCTGGAACAAACTCCGCGCGCCGAGGGCGCCCTGTGGAGTTATGACCACGACAGCGGCTACGTGGTGGCGATGGTGGGCGGGCGCGACTACGACCGGTCGGTGTTCAACCGCATCACCCAGGGCAGCCGCCAGCCTGGATCGACGTACAAGCCGATCTATTACTCCCTGGCGCTGGACAAGGGCTACGGCTACGGGTCGCTGTTGAACGATATCCCGCGCGCCGAGGTCGATCCCATCACCGGCGAAGTGTGGGTGCCGACCAACCTGAACAACACCATCGACTACCAGGTCACGCTGGAATACGCGCTGGTGTGGTCGAAGAACATTCCGTCGGTGCAGCTGTTCAAGCTGGTGGGCGGGTACGACGTCGAGGCGTGGGCGCGGCGGCTCGGCTTCACCACCAAGATCATTCCTGATCAAGCACTGGCGCTGGGCGCGTCCTATGTACGCATCGACGAGCTGACCCGAGCGTTCTCGGCATTCGCGAAAAACGGCGTGCCCGTCGATCCCGTGACCATCAGACGGGTGCGCGATCGGGAAGGCCGCGTCCTCGAAGACAACAGCGCCGTGTCCGATGCCATGGGCGCGCCGGGCGAGCGGCTCGATCGCATGGTGGCACTGGCGGGCCGCACAGTGGCGCCGGTGATCCCGCCGCGTACTGCCTGGCTTACCTCGCAGCTTCTGCGTCGCGTGGTCAGCCGCGGCCACGCGCCGGCACTGCGCGCGACCGGATTGCCCGTGGCGGGTAAAACCGGAACGTCAAGCCGCACCCAGGACGTCTGGTTCGTGGGCTACACCTCGCGCTGGATGACCACCGCGTGGATGGGCAACGACAAGGTCGACCGGCCACTGGGCTACAAGGACGCGGCGTTCATGCTGGCTGTGCCGATGTGCGCGCGTTACCTGTGGGAGGCCACCGCTGGCCAGCCGCTGGTCGAAGTACCCTGGCA
>JANPCZ010000206.1:0-1952 GCA_031431215.1 Myxococcales bacterium | reverse complement strand
GGCATCGGCAGGCTGCGCGGGCGCCTGCGCTGGCAGCAGATCCGCGCGGCGCTGATCGACGCATTGCGCGTCTCGTCGGCGATCATGCTGATCGTCGTCGGCGCCTACCTGTTCGGCTACTTCCTGACGATCACGCAGTTCACGCAAAAGGCGGTGGCGTTTCTCACCACATTGCCGATAGGTGCCTATGGCGTGCTCGCGCTCGTGATGCTGGGTTACCTGATCCTGGGCGCGGTGATGGACGAGTTGGCGATGATCCTGCTGACCGTGCCGATCGTATTCCCGGCGATGATGCAGCTCGGGTTCGACCCGGTGTGGTTTGGCGTGATCATCGTCATGGCAGTGACCTTCGGCATGATCTGCCCGCCGGTGGGGATGAACGTGTTCGTCATCAACTCGATCGCGCCTGACGTCACGCTGGCTCGCATCTATCGCGGCACGTTGCCTTTCATCGCGGTGGATGTCCTGCGCCTGCTGTTGTTGTGTGCGTTCCCGGCGATCTCGCTGTGGCTGCCGGCGTTGATCGTGAAGTAGCGCGGCGCTTCTCATTTCCCTTCAGACCATTGCACGCCTCGTCGTGCGCGGCCGCTTGCAGCGCGCAGCGTCGAGAGCCTGACCGGCGTCGAACAGGTCAGAGTATCCGACCATCTGATTGTCTTTGCGAAGCATCCGTGCTGGGCAGATCGAGTTGCCCAGCATCGGTGACGTGCCCTGTGGTTCGGCCGGTCCGCGCGAAACGACCGTGGGGCTCTGTGCACTCGGCCGCAAAACGAGCGACGTGGCCCATACCCGCATGCGCTCCATGCACCTCCCAGCGTGTCGCCCGTCGTGCCCACCAAAGCGAACCGCACGCCGCCGTGAGGTGAATATCTCACCAGACTTCGGGTCAGATCGACCAGTTTCAGAACACCCGTCGTCCTACGCTGCGCTCACGTGCCCGAAGCCCGGCACGGCAGAGGAGACGCGGCATGGATCCGAGCCCGACCGAACTCGCCGACCTGCACGATTGTGATCGTCGCCCCAAGCAATGGTTAAATGCCCCGAGCAGACGCGTGCAATGGGTTCACTTGCGGTTCTTCGCCGCGCGGTCCGAGTACAGACTCGACCACAAATCACCCGCGACCGCGCGCGACTTGCAGCGCATCAGTGGCGCGGGCGAGGCTGGCGTCGGGAACAAGCCGTGGCCCCCGCCGCGGCTTGCAGCGCAGGGCTTACTTGCGCGAGTAGGTGATCTTCTTCGTGCCGCCGTCGCAACTGCCGACGACCTTGGCGTCGCCGACTTTGTCGGTGTCGACGATCTCCAACGTGTAGTTGACGACGTTGTTGGCGTCCATCTTCGCGGCGATCTCCGTCTTCAGCTCTTCGCAGGGTTTGACTTGGGCCAGCGAGATGCCGCAAGCACCGGCCATTACGCACATCAGGGCAAGTTTTTTCATCGGGACTCCAGATTCAAAGGAAAGGGACGGCCTGCTGAGCCGCAGGCTTCGCGGGCGCCATTCTCCACCCGTGTTTCGGCTGCAACGCCCGCGCACTTTGGCCGAGGTGTGACGCTCTGCACGGGCGCCGGGAGGTCTTCGGCAACGCGGTGTTGGGCAGGATGGGCGCGGTGCGCTGGACGGTGCCCGGCAGAAGTGTCTTGTTGCGTCTATCGAAGTGTCGAGTGTGTCGGAGTGTCCTCGTGCAATGCGCGTGGATGCGACGCCCGACAGGCCCGGGCCGCGAGCGGCGTGCGGCGTCGCGTCCGGCCCGCACAAAGGTCCGTGGCAGTGCGCGCCGACACCCATGTTACGGCTCATGGGTTTGCCTGGAAGGTGCCAAACGGTACGGTTCGTCGAGTCGCGTTTTCGCGCCCCCGTCTCGCACCAATACGCACCTTGCTTCGGGCACAGCCACCTGATCCTGCATGAGAGTCAACCTGGCCTATCTGTTTGCCGCCGTCGCTGCCGTGGGCG
>JANPCZ010000205.1:0-4130 GCA_031431215.1 Myxococcales bacterium | reverse complement strand
ATCCCGGGCGACGAACACATCACGCTCGCCTACGGTCGCGACTTCGGCGACGTGACGCCGGTGCGCGGTGTGATCCTGGGTGGCGGCGCTCACGAGCTGCGCGTGGTGGTGGACGTGGCACCAGCGGTGGAGTGAGCGGGTCGTCGCTACGCGAAAACAATCGTCCGGCGGCCGTGGATCAGGACCCTGCGCGCGAGGTGCAGGCGAACCGCGCGGGTCAAGACCTGGCGCTCGAGGTCGCGGCCCTTGCGGACCAGATCCTCGACCTCGTCGCGGTGGCTTATCCGGCACACGTCCTGCTCGATGATCGGCCCCTGGTCGAGATCGGCGGTCACGTAGTGGGCGGTGGCGCCGATGACCTTGACGCCGCGGTCCTTGGCCTGATGGTAGGGGCGGGCGCCGACGAACGCCGGCAGGAACGAATGGTGGATGTTGATGAGGGCGTGGCGGTGTTGAACGCGAACATGTCGAAGTGGTGAGGGATCAAGTAACGCGCGTTCATCCGCAGCGCCAGCGCCGCCGCCTCGCGGCCCCACATATTGCCGGGCACGCGCCGCTCGGGCTTGCGGCCGTTGATCGGTGGCAACGCCACATCGACTGCAAACGGGCGCAGGCGCTCGGCCAGGCCGTCGAAATCGCACGAGTCTCCCGAGTGTAAAGCGACCACGGCCCGAAGCGCACAGGGCCTCGACTTCCGGGCTACGCGGCGCCGCCTGCAGCACCCGATCGGTTTCCTGCAACAGCGCCGTCAAGTCTTGAAACGCGCGTCCTAGAAAGCGCACGCTGTCGCTCACGAACTGGATGGGCGTGTTCATCTCGTGCGCGATGCCGGCGGCCAGTTGGCCCACGGCCTCCGGCTTCTGGGCGTGGCGTAGCGACCTCCCGCTGGTCGTCAGCGTGCACACGTCGCGCCTGCAGCTTCGCCGCCACGAACAGATCACATCGGCGCGGTCATGCTCGGGCTTGGGCCCGCGTCACGGCGTCAGGGCGACGTCGACGGTGGCGGTCTTGCCGTCCGCCACGGTCACGGTCACCTCTTTGATCAGGGGCGCGCTCTTGTCGTCGACGGGCTCGTGCCACAGGGTCAAGGTGTGCTCGCCCGCGGGCACATCCTTGATTGTGAAGGCGCCCTTGGCGTCCGTGACCGCGAACCACGGGTGATCGAACACGTGAACGAAAGCGTTCATCCAGGTATGGCCGGCGTCGCAGCGCAACTTCACCACGCCCGGCTTCTTCATCGGCTGCGGCAGCTTCTGGCCCTTGAACGGCATGGCGACGTTGAACACCGTGATGGCGGCAGGCCCGCCAGTGGCCATGGTCGCGTGCACGTTGTGCAGGACCGCATCGTTGTTGAGCACTGACAGCGGGGTTCCCAAGGTCACCGCCTGCACGTGCGGCGCGTAGTGGCAGCCCACCTGATCGACGGAGGCGCCCGGCGTCGGGGCCAGCGGCTTCGGCGCCTTGGCGCCCTTGAGGCCGAGCACCACGTTGGCGACCTGTTTTTGCGCACTGACGATCCAGGTCTCGTAGGCCGCGTCCTGGCCGCACACCGAAGCGTCCTTGCCGATCTTCACCGCCGCCGGCCTGGGTGGTGCCCGATCGATCCGCACGGTGCCGGTGATGGTGCCGGCGGCCAGCGCGCTAGCGGGGCCTGCGATCAAGGACACGACGACAAACAGATCTCGTATCGCCATCGGGGCACCTTTCGTTATTCGCCGACCAGCTTCTTGGCTTCGGGGGTCAACTGCCGGTCCGGCACCTTGTGCTTCTTGGCCGGCACCGATTTGATGAAGCCGATGAGGGCGTCGAGATCCTCGTCCTTCCAGGTCGAGATGTGCGGGATCAGCAGCGACATGGGTGGCGCCATGGGCTTGCCGTCGAGCCGCTTGCCGCTCTTGAGCGCGTCCTTGATCTGCTGGGCGCTGAACTTGCCCAGGCCGGTGTCCATGTCAGGCGTCAGGTTGCGCGCCCAGATCTTGCCGTACTCGGGCTCGCTCAGCGGATCCTCGGAACCGGCCAGCAGCATCTTGTCGCTGGGCCCGGTGCTGCTCAAGCTGTGGCAGTCGTAGCAGATACCGACCTTGACCAGGTACGCGCCCAGAGCTTTCTTGTCGCCGGCGGCCGGCGGCTTCACGTCCTTGGCCGGCTCGTGGTGCAAGGCCCCGAACGAGCGCGCGATCTTGAACATGAAGGGTACCGTGTACTCGCGCTTGGGTTGATTCTTCACCGGCGGCACGGTGCGCAGGTACGCCACGATGGCGCGCGCGTCGTCGTCGGAGATCACGTCCCATGTTCCGAACGGCATCGGTGGCCACATCAGCTCGCCGCCCTTGCGGACACCGTCGCGCACGGCACGCATGATCTCGTCGTCGCTCCAGCTGCCGATGCCGGTCTCGACATCCTGGGTGATGTTGGGCGTGGTGAGTTTGAAGCCCATGCCACGGTCGTCGAACACCGCGCCGCCCGCAAGGAACGCGTCGGTGCGTTCACCGCCCAGCCACGTGCCGCCCACCCGCGGTGTATGGCAGACGCCGCAGTTGGTGACGCTGTTGACCAGGTAGCTGCCGCGCTCGATCCGCTCGGGGGTCGGATCGATCTTGTCCTGGGTGGTGGGACGGATGTACTTGCCGGTGCAGGCGTCCAGGCACAGTGACACGCTGATTGCGACGACGGGGGCGAGCCTTGGATTCATGGCCGCGAACGGTATCACGGATGGCGGGCGGCAAAAGGCGGCACCGTGGCACGCAGGATCTGGTCACGCGCCTCAAGGCCGCGCGCGAAGGTGACGGCTCGGTGTTTGATGGCACCCTGTGCTTGCAAGGCTCGGAGATCGCCACGGGACCGCACACCAAGAAGAACATGCCGTACCTGCTGCTCGGCAGCGCCGGCGGCGGCCTGCGCCCGGGCCGCTGTCACGACTTCGGCGGTGTGTCCCACAACCGTCTCTTGCTGTCGATCCTGCACGCCTTCGGCATCGAGGCGAACGCGGTCGGGTTGCCCGAGCTGTGCAGCAACGGCCCGCTGCCCGGGCTCGCGTGACCTGAAGGCGGGCTCGGGTTACTCTTTTGGTGCTTGCAGCCGGGTAGCGTCGAGTTCCTGGAGAGCGTGCTGGATGCCCAGCAGGGCGTCCTGTACGTCTACGATCTCGCTCTGCGCAGAAGTGTCTACGTCAACAACCGGTGGGTCGAGGACTTCGGCTACACCATCGCGAGACCCATGCCGAAGGGGACCTTCTGGCGTCCATGATCCATCCCGAGGATCTGCCGGCCGTCCTGGTGCACCATCAGGCGCTGGCCGGCGATCCGCTGGATTCGTTCCGCAGCCGCAACGGCCGATGCAAACGCGACCCCCGCCCGGGACTCGGCCAGCAACGTTGTAGGAAGCCCCAAGCTCAAGCCCGCCAACGTCCCGTCTGGAACGGCCCTGGTCGGACCCGGAGACTGGATCTTCAATTCGTTACCATTGTTGTCGGCGGTGACGGTCGAGGCGCCGAACCCGAACAGCCGGTCGATCCCGATCGCGAACGTCCCACGCCATCGCAGCCGCGGCGGCCGTGCAGGCCGCCGCGTAATGACTACAGACAAGTCACCTACTTGCGGGGCGCTGTACTGAGGTCATCGAAGTAGTAATACTCTGCCGTGCTGGTAACGTGAGCTCTAATGACTAGAACAAGGCTGCTTCCAGCAGTGATATTCGCTGTCCAGGTCGCGGCAGCTTGCGGGCCATTTGCCGCACCAATCTGAACTTCAGCGCCGCCATCGACTTTTTTATAGAGTCGGAGGAAGTCCTGTCCTACATCCAAACCACTGCCGCCACGAACCCCAAGGCTAACGGTAACAGGGCCGGATGAAATGTTGATCGCGCCTGTCGTAAACACTCCGTCGGTTCCGACGCTGTTGAACGCCATTTCGTTACTAAGCACACGGAAACTTCCGGTTGTCGGCGTTGCCGTCCAAGAGGTAGGCGCTCCATCCGAGGTGGTGCCGTTGGCAAGGGTGAAAGATTCCGTCCAAGGGAATGCTTCTCCAACAGACACCTCATTGTCCGCGATGTTGACCGTGGCGCTGCTGGGCGAGCCGATGGTGTAGCTCGCGTTGCTCGCCAGGGTCACAATCACCGCCTCAGTACTC
>JANPCZ010000204.1:0-7983 GCA_031431215.1 Myxococcales bacterium | reverse complement strand
CATTGCTCGGGCTGCCACTCGTTGTACCGGCCGGCCTCACAGCGCGCGAACGACTGGGCAGCGATCGTGAACGAGATGGCCGACCGGGCCAAGCTGGACGCCGATCGATCGCATGCCGTGGTCCGGTACCTCACCGTCTTGGCGATTCACTGACTCGGGTGCGGTAGCCCGGCGGCGGGTTACATCCGCGGCGTGACTGTGTAGGTCGCCTTGCCGGTCACTCCACCATAGGTCACCGTCACGGTGGCTATCCCGGACGTAAGCGCCGTTGCGATGCCACCAGGACCAACCGATACGATGGCGGGGTTGGTCGACATCCAGGGCGCCGCCCCGGTGACCGCCATGGTGGTTCCGTCGGCCAGCGTGGCCGTGGCGTAAAGCTGAACCATCGTACCCATCGGGATCGGCGTGTCGCCCGGGGTGATCATGACCGCCACGACCTTCTGCTGTGCGCCGGTGCAGCTCAGGGTCGCGCTCGCCATCGCGCCCATGTACGTGGCGCTGATGCTTGTGATCCCTGCCGCCAGACAGAACGCGGTGTTGCCCTTGACCACCGCCACCATCGGGTTGGACGACGTCCACATCGTCTGGTCGGTCACCGTTCGCACCATCCCCATGTCGTTGTAGGTCGCCATGAACCCAACCCCAACCGAACCGCCGACCTGAGCCATGGCCGCACCCGGCATCACGGTGAGCATCGGGCGCATGCCCATCCCGCGCACGAACACCTGAGCCATGCCTTCGACGCCGCCGAAGCTGGCCACGATCGCGGTTGTGCCCTGGTTGATGCCCAGGAATTGGCCCTTCTGGCCCGGTACATTCGAGACCGTCGCAACCGTCGGATCGGCGGTGCGCCAGACGGCCTGCTCGGTGATTGTCGCGGTGGTGCCATCGGAGAAGGTGGCGATGGCGGTCGCGCGATCGGTGCCGTCGCGCCCGACGACGGCCACGGGTGGGTTGACCTGGACGCGCGTCACCGTCGCGTCGAGCACGCGCACGGATGTGGTTGCGGTCCTGCCGCTGGCTAATGCGCGGATGGTCCCAGCGCCCGGCATGGCTCCAAAGAAGGTTCCGGGCCCCGGCATGACGGTGAACATCCCGAGGGTCACGGGCTCGATCGACCACATTGTCGAGGCGGTCACGTCCGTGTTCATCCCCGCGCCTTGCAGCCAGGCCTGGAATCGAACCGCTTGCTTAATCGGTACCGACGCTCCCGCCGGCACGATGACCAGCGTGAGCGCGCCGGTCGCACCGCCCGCGCCTGCAATCCCTCCGGCGCCGCCGATTCCGGTCGCGCCACCCCGGGGGGGGAAGCCTCCCGCGCCCGACACGCCACCGCCGCCCGAGGCGGCCGCTCCGCCGCCACTCCCGCCAACGAAGGTGCCACCAGAGCCTCCGCCCGCGCCGCCAGTCGCCCCAAATCCGCCGGCTACTCCCGATGCCCCCGCGTTGGCTGCTCCGCCGTCAAGACGACCGCCACCAGTGGTTCCGCCTGGGTTGACCGTGGCGCCCGGGAAGTCGTCGTCGAGCGGGGTGCGGCCGCAATCGACCAACAGGGCCAGGGCGGCGGTTGCGATCAAGGCTAAGCGAGTTACAGACATACTTAGGTCCTCCCGCGGGGCGATCTTGAGACAGGTGAGTTGGAGGTTTTAGACCCGCAACTCGGCCCAAAGGGCTACTTCACCGGTATCATCGCCGCTTTGAGCCACCGTGCCTAGCCAGCGATACCCCGGTCACTCTCGCCGCCCGGCACGCGCCGCGCCGCGCCGCTCGCCTGCCGGCCATGCGTTCGAGGCTTTTTTCGATCGCGATGCCACCCGAGCGCGCCGCCTTAGGGGCCGCAACCGCATGATCGTCGTGTCGATTGCAATTCATGTCGTCGCCTTCGCTCTACTGGTGGTGCTATCGGTCTGGCAGGTCGACGAGCTGCCAGGGCCCTCGGTTGACGTGAAGATGTTTGCGCCCGGGCAGGTGCCGGCCCGGGTGGCGCGGCCCCGGGTCATGCAACCGTCAGAACCCTGAGCTCTTCAGCTTGGCGCGGGCCATCTGGCCGACCTTGGTGCGGCCGGCGGCCTCCGCCACGGCGGTCAGCAGCTCCTCACCCAGCGGATGGCCACGCTCGGCGAAATGGAAGCCGACCTGGTAGCGGTGGTTGTGGTCGAGGGCGCGATCTTTGCGTATCGCCGCGCCGACATCGAATCCGCGATCCACAAGCTGGCCGATGATGAGGAAGGACTGATCGCGCAGGCCACCCGTCAGTTCCATCGATGCCAGTGCGTACCCGTCGTCGGGCGTGGCGTCGCTGCTGCGTCCGAGGATGCGCAGAACCGGCAGGGCCAGGTCAGGCTTCTTGCTCTTCCTGAGTCGGTCAGCGAGCGCTCGCAGGCCGGCCGCGACCGTGGCGCCGTCGATCGAGCGGGCGAGCTGCAACAGCGGTTCGGCCCCCGAGTCGCCCGCGGCGACGCGTTCGATGGCGCATGCGATGAGCTTCTTTTTGAGCTTGTCGTCGACGCCGCGTAGATGTGGTCGCAGCAGGCTGACCAGCATCTGCGTGCGATCCTTGTCGACGGTTGCGAGCAGCGCGCGGGTCAGGGCCGCGCCGGCGTCGCCGCGCTTGCCGAGCGCAGTGGCAGCGGCCTCGGCACGAGCGCGCTCGCTGGTGGCGATGAGAATGCGGCCCAGGGCGTCGCCGGCGCCGTCGCCCGGGATCTGGCCCAGTAGATCGAGCGCCAGCAGCGCTCGCTCGCCCTCGGCGTGGCCGGCCAGCTTCTCCAACCGCGGTGCCCGCTGGGGCGGCAGCGGGGCGCCCAGCAAGGACAGCAGCGCGACGCGCGCCACAGCCAGCGGCGCGGTTTCGCCCACGGACAGCAGCTTGTCGCCCATTTTCGCATCGAGCTTGCCTCGGGCCGTGTCCTTGGCAGTGGCCGCCGCGGCTGGGCCGCCGTGCGCGACCAAACGGATGGCGATCAGCGCCTCCTGGCGCACGGATTCGTGTTCCTTCCGGTCAGTGGCGAAACCGACCAGCGTGGGCAGGCCGGCGGAGTCCTCGGTGAAGCCGAGAATCTTCAGGGCGGCCACGCGCGCGGCGGGCAAAGTCGCAGCGGCCTTGCTGCCGAGGAAGCCCGCGGCATGTTCGTAATAGCGTTTCCGCCCGCGGGCGTCGCTCTCCTTGATGCGCTGGCGCAGCGGTAGTACTGCGTTGCGGGCGGTGTCGAAGTCGTCGGGCGCGAGGCCGGACAGCAGGGCGGACAGCGCATCTTTGCCGCCGAGACGCCCGAGGATCTCGTCGTAGACGCGCCGTTCCTGCGGCGCCGCGGCCGCCAGCTTTTCGCGAACCAGCGGCACGGCGGCGTCGCCGAAGCTGGCGAGAGCGTCGACGGCAGCCGCGCGGACGTCGGCATCGCGAGCCGCCACCAGGGCCAGCGCGTGGGGCAGGACCTTGGTTGCGCCGATGGCCGCCAGCGCCGACAGGCCATGGCGCTGCAGGGGCGCTACGCCGCTGCCGACCAGCGCCAGCAGGCCGTCGATGGCGAGCGGGTCGCGAGCGCGCAGCTCGGCGAGTACGATCGCGGCCGCAATCTGCTTGTCGGGAGTGTCGCTTTTTAGCAGGCCGGCGATCTTCGTGATGACAGGGTTTCCGCCCACGGCGGCATGGTAGCCGGAGCCGGCGCGGCACTCAAAACCCGTGGGTTTGTGCTGAGACCCTGACAGGCGCGGCGCGGGTAATCAGTCCCACCCTCGGCACTTGCCCTGTGGGTTGCAGGACATCGTGCCGGTGCATTCCGGAGCATCATCCGTGCGCGTGACGGCGGTGCAGGTCCCGGTCCCGCAGGTGAAGCAGGGGGTGTCGCAGGCGCTTCCGCAACACACCCCGTCCTTGCAGAAGCCCGACGCACATTCACGCGCGGCGCCGCAGGCCTGGCCCAGACGCTTGGGTGGGGGCGGTGGCGGGCGCAGGTCGGGGGCAGGGCGGCGATCGGTGTCGGCAGGCGCGTGGGCGTCTCGGGTGGGGGCTCTGGGTCCGTCGGTGCCGCCGTCCGTCGCTGACGGGCAGCCCTGCTGGTCGGGGTTGTAATGGGCCGGGCAATCGTCGATCTGGTCGGGCACGCCATCGTCGTCGGCGTCGGGCAGATGCTGGGTCGATAGCTTGAAGTCGAATGCGCCGTGCGACCGTTGCTCGGGGGCGATCTTGAGCAGCGCCTCCGAGGTCAGCTTGTCGATGGCGAACCCTCGCACGAAGATTCGCACCGTCCCGCTGGTCGGTCCCGGCTGCAAGAGGACGGTGCCGAGCGCGGGCGGCTTCGTGGGCAAGAGCGTGCCCTGCCTGGGCATACGCTCGTCGCGGAAGAGAACGCCGGTATCGTCATAGACCGAGAGCCGCAACTCGCTTGGTAGCGGCGCGCCGGGCGGGTTGACCAGCGCGACCAGAATGCCGCCCTGCTCGACCCGCGGCTCGCCTTGGCAGCTCGCTGCCGTGGCCACGGTCGCCAAAAAAAAGCACAACTCACGCACTTTGTGACTCATCGTCGCAATGTCCCGATGCTGCCGTCGTGGATCGGATCGCCAGGGCGCGACGAGGACACCGCAAGGGCCGTCACTGTGGCACCCACGGCGACCGACGCGACCGCGGTCCACAGCCACCAGCGCGAGCCAGCCGGTGCCGCCGAGCGCCCGTCACCTGTCGCAGGCGAGGTCGCGCTCAGATCGACACCCTGGTCGCCCGGCGGGATGGGGGCTAGGGGCAGGGCTCTCGTGGACGCTGTGGACGAGGAGCCCGACGCGCCGGCGTGGCTTGCGCTGGCGACGCGGCGGCCGGCTGGCGTTGGCCCGCCGGTGCTATCGCGCAGGACCTGATCGATTTCTCCGATGAGCGCCTCGACTTCACTGCGGTGGGGTGATGCAGGCGCAGCGACGATGAACTGCTGGAAAGCGGCGCGCGCTTGCGGCAGATCGCCCATGCGGCGGTGGCATTGCCCGATGTTGACCAGGAAGCCGGGCAAGCTGGCGGTCGCGTAGCCGGCCTGGTATTCGCGCAGCGCCTCGGGGTAGCGGGCGGCGGCGAAGTGTTGCTCGCCCAGCTTGAAATGCCGGCGGGCCTCGCCCTCGGTCGAGCGGCGGGCCGCGTGGGCCGGTGACGACGGCGCTGTGATGAGTGCGGTCGCAAGGACCACAAGGCACGCGCAGGTGGTGCCTCGCCTTGATGTGTGGCGCTCGCTCGACCTCAACGCTTGCCCACCCTGGGACTGCGGGCCTCGACGAACGGGTCGATCGACAGGCCGCGCCGGATGCGGTCGGGGTGCACCCTGGCTTCGGGCGCGCGTTGGCGTGAGGAGCGAACTGCCGGTCGGAAGGCGCCAGATGTTGCCGACACCACGTCTGCGGTGAGCACGACGTCGTCGATGCGTAGGGGCAACGGTGCCGGGGTATCCGGGCGCACCGGGGCAGGGGCGGGGCGCGATGCTATCTGTTCGGGACGTGGCGCTGGCGTATCGAGCAGGGGCCACAGTGCCCACGCCGCGCCCATCACACACGCCGCGGCGACGGCCACCGCGCCGATCCGCGCGCGCCGCCGTGGCGACGATCGCCGCGCCGGCGGTGCCGGACGTTGCGCGGGGAAATGAGGTCGGCCCATCGAGCGGTGCGAAGCTGGCTTTCGGTCCCGGCGTGGCAGAGGCGGGGCCACCGGTGCTTGCGCGGACTCGGTGGGTACCGTCGCGGCTGCTTCACCCAACTCGCTGGCCTCGTTGTCGGGACCGAAGACTTGGTCGAGCAGGTTGGGCAGCGCGTGGTGCTGATGGCGCAAGTCTCTGACGATGCTCTCCAGATCGTCCGCCATCGCCTGCGCCGAGGCGTAACGGCGATCGCGCCGGCGCTCGAGCGCCCGCACGGCGACATAGTCGAGCGCGGTCGGGCAGTCGTGGCGCAAGGTCGACGGTGGCGGGATCGGCATGCGCAACACATTGGTCACTGTGTCAGCGTCGCTCTTGCCCACGAACAGCCGGTGCCCCGTCAGCGTTTCCCACAGCACGACGCCGAGCGCGAACACGTCGGTGCGTCCATCGAGTTTCTCGCCGCGCGCCTGCTCGGGCGACAGGTAGCCGACTTTGCCCTTGACCACGCCGAAGTCGGTGCTGGCGGTGGTGCGCGGAACGGCGGCCTTGGCGATGCCGAAGTCGAGTAGCTTCACGCCGCCCGAGCGCAAGAGCATGATGTTCGCGGGGCTGACGTCGCGGTGGACGAGACCGAGGGGTTTGCCGCCGGGACCGATCAGATCGTGTGCGTACGCCAGGCCGCGCGCGACCTGCTCGGCGATGTGGGCGGCGACATCGGGCGCGACCTGGCCTCTGGCAGTCTTCAGCGCCCCGAGCAGACTCGCGAGATCCTGGCCGCGCAGGTACTCCATCGCCAGGAAGTACACGCCGTTGACCTCGCCGAATTCGTAGATCTGCACGATGCTGGGATGACTGAGCAGCGCCGAGATGCGCGCTTCATTGATGAACATGTCGACGAAGTCGGGCGCCGCGCAGCGCTCGGGGCGGATGCGCTTGATGACGAACAGCCGGTGAAAACCTTCCACGCCGTGAGCCACCGCGCGGAACACTTCGGCCATCCCGCCGGCGCCAATTCGATCGAGCAGCACGTAGCGCCCGAAGCGCTGGCCGGCGGGTCCCGGCGGCAACTCACGTGGATCGCGGGCAGACGGCACGACATCCCACCATCGACGGACCACCTTCTAACCTTGACGGACCAATCGCCAACGTCAAGGTCGTGACCGCGGTGGTCAGCGCCGCTCACGTCTCGTGAGCTGTGCGGTCGTGTGCACGCGCGTGGCACATGGACCTGCTGCTAGTATGCGCGCCCGTGCCGCCGCGAGTTTCCCAGAGCGTCAAGCTCAAGCCCGCCGATCCGTTCGATCTGATCAGGTGGCTGGCGCGCAGCCAGAGTGACCCGCGCAAAGCGGTGGCCGAGCTGGTGCAGAACTCGATCGACGCCAACGCGCGCACCATTCGCATCGAGCGTCGGCGCGTGCGCCGGGCTCCGGGGCTGGTCATCCGCGACGACGGTGACGGGGTCATGCCCGATCTACCGCGCGAGGACGCCTTGCGCGCGATCGCCACCAACATAGGTCATTCGCGCAAGCGTGGCCTGTCGCCACGCGAGCGGCAGGAGCAGGTGGTGGCAGGTAAGTACGGCATCGGGCTCTTGGGGTTCTGGTCGGTCGGGCATCGCATGGACATTCGGTCGCGGGTCGGGGGCAGGGAGGTGTGCGTGTTGCGCCTGGTGGAGGATGACGAGAAGGCCGAGATCAGTCGCGAGCGCATGCCGCTGGAGACCGATGCGACCTTCACCGAGGTCGTCATCGGCGAGTTGCACGAGTCGGCGCTGCGCATGGTGGGTGGGCGCCGCCTGGCGGACTACCTGGCCGCCGAATTGCGCGGGACCTTGCTGTCGAGCGGCGCGGCGGTCGAGATCTTCGATGGTCTGGTGCGCGGGGTCGGGCAGAAGCGCTTTTCAGTGGTTCCGCGGCGCTTCACCGGCGAGCCGCTGGGGTTGCCGGCCGAGGTGCCGGTACCGGGACACCCACCGATGCGGGTCGAGCTTTACCTGGCGCGGGGCGTGGACCGTCCCGCGATCGAGGTCAGCTGCGCCGGCACACTGGTGGCCGAGAACATGGCCGAGCTGCGCGCGCTCGGTCTCGACCGGCCGCCGTGGGTGGGGCGGGAGCTAGCGGGGTTGATCGAGTTTTCTGGCTTCACGGTGCCGCCGGGGACGCGGCGCGGGGTTGCGCCGGATGGGGCTGCCGAGGCGTTCGTGCGCGGGCTCGATGCGCTGGAGCCTGCAGTCGAGGACGAGTTGCGGCGGCTGGATCGCGCACGGGGTGCAGCGGCGAGCCGGCAGGTGGTGCAGGATCTACGGCGGGCGCTCAAGGGCCTGCGCCATCGCCTGCCGCAGTATGAGCTGCCTGATGTCGAGGGTCGCGAG
>JANPCZ010000203.1:0-27209 GCA_031431215.1 Myxococcales bacterium | reverse complement strand
CGACTTCGAGATCGTGGCGGTCGATGACGGATCGACCGACGGCAGCGGCGAGTTGCTGCACGCGCTGTGTGTGCGGGAGCCGCGCATGCGCGTGCTGCGCCGGCCTCACTTGGGCCTGGTGGCGGCGCTGAATGCCGGGCTATCGGAGTGCCGTGCCCCGTTCATCGCGCGCATGGACGCCGATGATCTGTGCCACCCGGATCGCCTCGGCGCCGAGCTCGATCTGTTGCAGGCGAGATCTGACCTGGGTCTGGTCGGTTGCCTGGCCGAGGCCGTGGCCACCGATGGCGGGCCAGCGCCTGACGGCATGGTTCGCTACGTCGCCTGGTCGAACCGGCTGGTCACCGCCGAGGACATCGCGCGCGAGCGTTTCGTCGAGAGCCCGGTGATTCATCCGACGGTGCTGGCACGGCGCGAGGTACTGGCTGGCGCGGACGGCTACCGCGACTGCGGCTGGCCCGAGGACTACGATCTGTGGCTGCGGCTGTTCGCCACGGGCGTGCGCCTCGCCAAGGTGCCGCGCGTGCTGCTGTCATGGCGCGACCACGCTTCACGCGCCACGCGCACACAGGACGCCTACCGCGAAGGCCGGCTGCGCGAGCTCAAGGTGCACCACCTTTTGGCCGGTCCCCTGGCCGGCGGGCGGCCAGTAATTTTCTGGGGCGCTGGCGTCGAGGGCAAGCCGCTCATGCGGATGCTGGTGGCCGCGGGGCGAAGGATTCCCTTCGTGGTCGAGACCGACTTGCGTAAGGTGGGCAACGTGATCCACGGCGCCACCGTGATCGGAGTGACTGACCTGCCGGGCGCGTTGCGGGACCTGCCAGGCGCCCTGGTCCTGGCGGCGGTGGCGGTGCCATCGGCGCGCGACGAAATTCGCGCGGCCCTGGTCACGCAGGGGCTTGCCGAAGGGCTGGCATTCCTCTTTGTGTGCTGAGCAAGGAGCGACCATCGTGGCGGGCAAGATGACCGGCGAGAATCCCACCATCAGCGCGGCCGGGACCCGGGCGCTGCCTTCGCTGGCACCCGCATCCGCGCCGTCGCGTCTGGTGTCGCTCGATGCCTACCGCGGTTTCGTGATGCTGTTGATGGCGTCCGAGGGTCTCAACATTCCGCGTGTCGCGCGCGATTTCAAGGACAGCGCCTCGTGGCAATTCCTTGCGTACCAGACGTCACACGCGCCGTGGCGCGGTTGTGCGATGTGGGATCTCATCCAGCCGTCGTTCATGTTCATGGTGGGCGTGGCGATGCCGTATTCGCTGGCTAGCCGGCAGGCCAAGGGCGCTCGCTTTGGTGAGCTGTTGCGCCATGCCCTGGTGCGATCGCTGGTGCTGGTGCTGCTGGGGGTCTTCCTGCGTTCGGTGGGCAAGTCGCAGACCTACTTCACCTTCGAGGACGTGCTGTCGCAGATCGGGTTCGGCTATCCGTTTCTGTTTCTGCTGGCCTGGACGCGTCCGCGCACGCAGGCCCTCGCGGCCGTCGCGATCCTGGTGGTGACGTGGGCGGCGTTCGCGCTGTACCCGCTGCCGCCGGCGGGCTTCGATACCGCAACCGTCGGCGTACCGGCTGACTGGCCCTACCGCCTGGAGGGTTTCGCGCGCCACTGGGACAAGAACACCAACCTCGCGCACGCGTTCGATGTGTGGTTCTTGAACCTGCTGCCACACAAGTCGCGGTTTGTCTTCAACGCTGGTGGCTACCTGACCTTGAACTTCGTACCGTCGCTTGCCACCATGATCTTCGGCATGCTGGCCGGCGGCCTGCTGCGCGGCACGCGGGAGACGCGCAAGACCTTCCGCGTGTTGATGCTGGTGGGCGTGGCGGGTGTAGGGCTGGGTTGGCTGCTCGATATCGCGGGAATCTGCCCGTCGGTGAAGCGGATCTGGACGCCGTCGTGGGCGATCTTCAGCACCGGGTGGACCTGCCTGTTGCTCGGCAGCTTCTACGCGCTCATCGATCTGCACCGCTGGCGGCGCGCGGCGTTTCCGCTGGTCGTCGTGGGCATGAACTCGATCGCGATGTATGGCCTCGCGCACCTGATTCCCCAGTTCATCCTCGGCACCTTCAGGACTCACATCGGCAACAACGTGTTCGCGCTTGCCGGGCCGTTCGCGCCCGTGGCCGAGGCGGCGACTGTGCTGGTGGTGCTGTGGCTGATGGTGTTCTGGATGTACCGCCGCAAGATCTTCCTGCGCATCTGAGATGGCGGCGGAGGATGTCGCGCTGGATTCGCTCGTCCACCCGGCCTATCGTGCGCCCCATGCGCATACCTTCCTCTGTTCGCCTTGTCCTTTTGGTCTGGGCTCCTGTTGTTGGAGCATGCAGTTCCAGCTCGGCGGGTCAGGGGCAGCCGACCACGCCGGCACCTGCCATGGCCGCGGTGGCAGCGGAACCAGCGGCGGGCGGAACCGGCATGAGCTTCTTCCTGACCAGCGCTGGCACGGCGCCCATCGGTGGCAACCTGGGCGGGCTGGCCGGCGCGGATGCGCACTGTCAGAAGCTGGCGGCGGTGGCGGGTGCGGGCGGCAAGGCCTGGCACGCGTACCTGAGTGCGAGCGCGCAGGGCGGCACCGCGGCTGCCAACGCGCGGGACAGAATCGGCAAGGGGCCGTGGCGCAACGCCAAGGGTGTGCAGGTGGCGGCCAACGTCGACGAGCTGCACGGCGAGCACAACAACCTGACCGTCGAGACGGTGCTGGACGAGAAGGGCAACGCGGTGCCGGGCCGCGCCGCCGCGACCGCCGGCAAGGAGCAGGGCGTGAAGAACGAGCACGACATCCTCACGGGCTCGACGCTGGAAGGGAAAGCGCTGCCCGCCGACCCAGATCGCACGTGCCACAACTGGACCGCGACCGACGGGAACGCGCAGGTTGGCCACTTCGACCGCCAGGGTGGCGGCCAGAATCCGACCTCGTGGAACTCGGCCCACAACACGCCCGGCTGCGACGAGGCCTCTCTGCGCAAGGTCGGTGGCGCCGGGCGCTTCTACTGCTTCGCGATCGAGTGAACCCGGGGGCTGCGAACAGCGCGGTCGCTAACCCCCCAGCTTCTTCACGAGCCACGGCAGAAAGTCCGCGACATAGGTGCCCTTCGGCTCGCGCTCGCGGAGCGGTTTGAGTTCGGGTAACAGCGCCCGTCCTTCGACGCCGATCACGTCGATCACGTTGAGCGCGTGCAGCCGTACCTGCTCCGCTGGGTCGCGCAGGGCTGCGGCTAGCACGGGTGTCGCGTCCTTCGCGTACCCGGCACCGACCAGCGCCTCGGCCGCGACGACGCGCACGCTGGGCGAGGCGTCGGCGAGCGCCTTGCGCAGCGGGCCTGCGAAGCGAGCGGCATTCTTACCGAGGGCCGCGAGGCCAGTCGCGCCCCAGAAGCGAACCGCGCTGTCCTTGTCTGCGAGCAGCGCCGCAAGCTTCGCGGCCAGTTTCGGATCGCGTAGGTGGGCCAGACCCGCGGCTTCCATGATGCGCTTCTGGTCGTACGCGGCGGGATCCCGGGCCAGTTCGTACGGCGTGCGGCCCGCGGCGCGTGCCAGCATCTCGGCCTCGGGCAGGAAGCCGGTGTCGTGAATCTCCAGCAGCCAGCGGTCAAGCTCTGAACTCAGGCGATCGAGCACGGGGCGGTACTCGCCGCTGGCCGCCAGATTGGTGACCTCGTGCGGGTCGGCCCAGGTGTCGTACAACTCGTCGGGCGCTTTGCTCTGGAAGAAGAACTTCTGCGGCCCGACGAGCTTGCCCTCGTCCCACAGCCGTTGCCAAACCTGCATGGTCGGCATCGCGTACATGTATCCCAGGTGCTGCGCGAAGATGCGGTGCGGGTAGTAGTTGCGAATGTAGTGGTAGCGCCGATCGCGCACCGTGCGCAGCATGTCGATGCGTTCATCCATGCGATCGCGGAAGCCATACACGTACGTCCGCGCCGGCGCCGCGTTCGCCCCCAGAAAAGCCTGCCCCTGCATGGTCGCCGGGATCGGGATGCCCGCCAGTGACAGCGCGGTGGGTCCGACATCGACCAGGCTGACCAGGCGACCGACGATGGTGCCAGCGGGCGAGGGCGCCAGGTGTTGCCAGCGCTTCGGCACCTTCACGATGAACGGCACGCGCAGGCTGCTGTCGTACAGCCAGCGCTTCGAGCGCGGCATGCCGGCGCCGTGGTCGGAGTAGTAAAAGACGATGGTGTTGCCGTCGAGCCCGTCAGCGGCGAGCTGCTTCAGGAGATCGCCCGCCTGCCGGTCCATGTACGTCACCATGTCCGCGTAGCGCGCCCAGTCTTGCCGCACCACCGGATCGTCTGGGTGATAGGGCGGCAGCGGCGCCAGCGCAGGATCGTGCTTTTCGCGCGGCGAGAAATCGGCGGTGCGTTTCCGGTACTCGGCCTCGGGCAGGCGGATCTGGCTCTCGTGCGACGACAGCAGGTTGAACACCGCGAAGAAGGGCTGCTTCGGATCCTTGCGGTTGCGCCAGTGAGCGTTGGTGCTTGATTCGTTCCAAGCGTCGGCCGGGCGATTCGCCAGGTTGTAGTCCTCCTTGTGATTGTTGGTGGTGTAGTAGCCGGCCTGCCGCAGCACCTGGCTGTACAACTTCACCTGCGCCGGCAGGTCAATCTTCGAGCGCATGTGGTGCGTCCCCGCCGACGGCGCGTACAGCCCCATGATCATCGATGAGCGCGAGGGCGCGCACACGCCGATGGGCGCGAACGCGTTGACGTAACGGACGCCCTCGGCCGCCAGCCGGTCCAGATTCGGCGTGACCGCGTAGGCGTCGCCGAAGCTGCCCAGGTTCAGACTCATGTCCTCGCTGGTGATCCACAGGATGTTCGGGCGATCGGCTACGGGCGCGGGTTGCGCGCCGGCGGCGCCTGGCCAGACGGCAGCCATCGCGAACGCCGCAACCACGGCGGCGCGCGGAAGTCCTCCTCGTCGATGGTCCGGACCTCGAACATCGAATACGGGCGCACTGCGGTCATTCCGGGCGGTCATTTGCGCGCGAATGTACCACGGGCCATCGCCTTTCTTGACCCGGCGCGTTCCACGGGCAGAATCGCGCGCGAGAGGCGGCGATGTTTCGATCTTCCGATCGGCTGTTGTGGTTACTCGTGGCGGGCGCGGTCGCGCTGGTCGCGGGCCCGGCCGCGCTGTCGCCAGCTTCGTTGAGCAGCGGCGCGGATGCGGGCGGCAAGGAAGCTTCGGCCGAGAGCGAGACTGCCGAGGCAGAAGCCGCATCGACACCACCGAACAGCGCGCAGGCCGGGTGCGCGACCACCGCCGCGCGCGTGCTGCGCGACGTTTCCCACGCCGGCGCCTGCGATCCGGCCGCGATCCTCGCCGCGCTGTCCGACCTCGGCTACGGCGAAGTGCGCGCAATGGTGGCGACGGTGCCCGATCCGGTGGACTCGCCGTTCGCGGAGGCATTCGACGGCTACCTGGCCGCGATCCATTCCGCGGTCGAGACGGCAGGCTACACGGCCGATCGTTTTTTCGACCCGTGGCGGTCGGCAAGTCAGAAGGATCCGCGCCGTCCGTTTCGCGACCAGCCCGGCCTGGTGGTCTTTCGCCGCGATCGCGAGTGTCCATCGGCCCCCGGTGGGCCGTGCCAGAAGCCGGCGCGCCAGCGATCGTTGCTTGCGCTGCTGATGGTTGGTGAAACCCCGACCTGGGGCGTGCAGCCCGGCGCGTTCGACAAGGCGCTCGATCTGGCGGCGGCGCTGGGCACCGGCTGGCCGGCGCGCGCGCGGCTAGCGCTGCTTGGGCCGTCGAGCTCGGGCGCCGCCGAATCGATTCGCACGGGCATCGAGCTGTGGAGTCAGGCGCGCAAGCGAGACGGGAAGCTCGGCGCTGTCGAGATCGAGATGGTGTCGGGCTCGGCCACCAGTTCGGCCAACCTGGATATCCTTGAGACCGAACTTTCTGCGCGGCTGGCCAAGATCTTTCCGGCGACCGGCGCGGTGCATGTCACTTTTGCTGCCACGGTGAATCCCGACGACGCGCAATGGGCGTTCGTGCACGACTTCCTGGTCAAGCGTTTCGGGGCCAAGAACGGCGAGATCGCGCTGCTGACCGAGTCCTCGACCGACTACGGTCAGGGCCTCAAGGTCACCGCCAAGGTTGACGACGCCGGCTCGCGGGCGCTGCCGCTCATGCTGCGCTTTCCGCTCTATGTCTCGCAGCTGCGTGCCGAGTACGACCGGCGCCGCGCGCGTGCGACGACAACACCAGGCGACGGATCGCCGCGCACCATGCTGGACCTGCCGGGCCGCGAGGAGCGCCTCACCGAAGACGCGCTGTCGCTGCACTCGCCGCTGTCGCGGGCCAGTATCGAGCTGTCACTGTCGCGGCTGCTCGAGACGCTGGCGTCGGACCGCGTGCGCTTCGTGGCGATCCTGGCGTCGGATCCGCTCGATGTGCTGTTTCTGGTCGAGCAGATTCGCAAGTCGTTCCCGGCGGTGGTGGTTGCGGTGTTTTCCAGCGACCTCTTGTACCTGCACGAGAGCCACCCATTCATGGATGGCGTGCTGGTCGCGTCGAGCTACCCGCTGTCGCCCTGGAGCCAGAGCGCGACGTTCCCGTTCCAGGGCCCCACCAGCCGACGCATCTTCGCCACCGAGTACGCCCAGGGCACCTACAACGCGACCATCGCGTTGCTCGACGATGCCAGCTCGAAGGACGTGCTCGACTACTCGCACCCGTTCGACTTTCCCAAGCTGGGTGAATCGTTGTCGCCGTCGCTGTGGTTGAGCGTGATCTCGCGCGGCACCCTGTGGCCAGTCTCGGTCAGCCGGCCGGCGCCGGGCAACTATGTCCAGACCTTCGATCTCGCGCTTGAGGGCAGCGCTAGCCCCAAGAAGCTGCATCAGGACTGGCAAAACTCAGCCTGGGAGACAATGCGCAGTCTGGCCGACGTACGCGGCCTCGACCTGGTGGCGGGCATCCTCGCGGCGATCTCGCTGGCTCTCGCGCTCAGCTTCTTGCTTGAACGGAACCGCACTGAGCGGCCCGGTGCGGGGCGCCTGCCCCTGTCGGCGGTGTTGCGACCGTCGAGCACGTTCCCGTTCCCGGGCATGCAGCGGTTCGAAATCGCCGCGCTGTTTGGCGTGCTGCTGGGGTTGCATGGTTTGGTTTTCTGGCAGCTCGCGGGCCAGGCCGCCCTGCGCGGCGGACTCGGCGCATTTCAGCGCGGCCTGGGGCTGCGCATCGTGCTCGACGCTGGCTTCTGCGCAGTGTCGGGCTTGCTGGTGGCCGTGGTGGTGATGGCGGTCGAGGACTGGCTGACCGTGGCGCTGAAGTTCTTTCGTGCCGTGCGCGGGCTGGCGATTATCGCTGGCCTTGTGTCGATCGTCGTGCTGCTGGCGATGCTGATCGCGGATCACCGCGAGTTTCCCCTCGATGAGCGCCGCCTGGGCCACGTGCTGGCATTCCTGCGCTCGAGCGCGCTGTTCGGTGGCCAGTCTGTGATCATTTTCGTGCTAGCGGTGGCCGCGTGTCACGTGGTGTGGATCGTCGGTCACCTGCGCCAGGTGTGGTTGTGCGAGAGCACGCGCTTGCTCAGGGACGACGGCTGGCTGCCGCGGCCGACAATGCCGCCGGCGCGGTCACGACGAATGGGCCTCCGGTCCGAGCCGGAACAGCACGCGCCCGATGCGCTTTCGAACGCCCTGGGGCTCCACGGGCGGACACTGGTCGATGTCGTGGCCTCGGTCGAGAATGTGTGGCCGGCGTCGCGGGCGGTGTGGGCGGCGATGGTCGTGGTGTTCACCGCCACCGCGTACGCGCTCGGTGACACGCCGGTGTTCGAGGCGCCACTGCGCGGGTTCATCGTGCTCGGGTGCGCGCCGTTGTTCGCCTTCATCGTGTTTGGATACACGCGCTTCGTGCGCACCTGGCGGCAGTTTCGCGAAGCGCTGCTTGAGATGACCATCCGGCCCATCGCCGGTGCTTTCGAGCGTATCCCAAGGGCGCGCATCGAGGCGCTGAGCAACCGGTGGCAGGACGCGGTCCAATCAGCCGGGGCGCAAGCCTGGACCGCCGCGGGTGGCGCTCCGGACGGCGAGCACGGGCCGTTCAGGACCGGAGATCCAGCTTCCGTGCCCATGACCGCACTGGTAAGCGACGACTCCGCGCGCCGCATCGCCGCCGAGGACTGGGCGACGATTGGCCTGTGCGCGACCGTCCACTACATTCGATCGCAGCTTTACAACTGTCTCGGCGTGTTGACGCTGGCGATGCTGCCGTTGATCTGGCTTGCGGGTGGCTATCCGTTTCAAGGCAACCGGGTGTTCCTGGCGCTGATCCTGGCGCTGATGGCGGCCGTGATAGCGACCACCGTGACCATCTTCATCCAGATGAAGCGCGAACCGATCCTGCGCGCGCTCGACCGACCCGCCGAGGGCACCGACAACGTCGGCTGGTCCACGGTCGGTGGCATCTTGGTCCACGGTGCACTGCCACTGCTGACCTTCCTTGCCATCAAGTTCCCGTCGGTCGGTCGCTGGCTGCTGTCGTCGCTGGGGCCGCTGCTGAAGGCGCTGTCGGGGTAGAGTTGCGTCGGTGTGCGCCCACCAATATGCTTACGCATATGAGGACAACCATAGATATGTCTGACGCGCTCTTTGCGAAGGTGAAGCGGCTCGCGCATGAACGCGGTACGACGATGCGTGACATCGTCGAGCAGGGCCTTCACATGGTGCTCGACAAGCGTCCAGGACGGGCACGCTTTCGGTTGCGCGACGCCTCGTTCGGCAGCGGTGGTCTCGCCCCCGGTGTCGACGAGACCGACTGGGACAAGATCCGCGAACTCACCTATGAAGGGCGCGGCGGGTGATCGCCATCGACACCAATATCCTCGTGTATGCGCATCGGCGTGACTCGGCTTTTCACCAGCCAGCCGCCGAATGTGTGCGCCAGGCGGCCGAGGGTGCCAGCACCTGGGCGATCCCGTGGCCCTGCGTACACGAGTTTCTCGCCGTCGTCACCAGCCCCAAGGTGTTCAAGGTGCCGACGCCGTTACCGGCCGCACTGGCGCAAATTCATGCTTGGCGCGAGTCAAGCACGCTGCGATTTCTGGCCGAGGAAGCCGGCTACTTCGAGGTGTTCGAGGGCTTGGTGCGCACCGCCCGGATCGTGGGACCCAAGATCCACGACGCACGCATTGCGGCGCTTGCGTTGTTCCACGGTGCCGTCGAGCTTCTGACCGCCGACCGAGATTTCAGCCGCTTCGCCACGCTCGAGGTACGCAACCCCTTGCAGGAGAAGTGACCGGTCCGGCGGCGTAGCGACGGCCCGTCCGCGGGTCTTGCTCATCCAGTGACTGGGCCGCGCGTGGCCTTCTGCAGATAAGCCCGCGCCACGTCCGTCTCATCGAGGCAGCCGACCACCTGCCCGTTCTGGTCGAGGACCACGACCGCGCGGCCGCCGCGGTCAACCAGCAGATCGGAGGCGCTGAGTAGATCCTGATCAAGTTGCACCGTCGGTGCGGGCCCACCGCTGTCCGCGGCCTGCGGCGGCCCGCTTTCCGGCGGACGCATCACCTCAGACACGCGCATGCCGCGCAGCACGTCCTTGAGCACACTGTCGCGGTACACAGGTGAGTGTCGCTGCGTCGCCACCTGTGCATCGTAGAGACCGTGCCGCCGCAGGCCGACGAAGGCGATCCCGAGCGACAGCATCAACGGCACCAGCAGGTCGTAGTTGCCGGCCAGTTCGCACACCAGCACCAGCGCGGACAGCGGCACGTGCGCGATGCCACCGTAAAAGGTGCCCATGCCGACCAGAGCGAACGATCCGGGATCAATGCGCGGATCGCCCAGCAGCAGTTGTGCCGCACGGCCGAACGCGCCGCCCAGCAAGGCGCCCATGGCCAGCGAAGGCGCGAAGTCCCCGGCGCTGCCGCCTGACCCGATGGTCAACGATGCGGCCAGCAGCTTGGCCAGGCACAGGAGCGCGAGCACTTGCACGCCCTGCCAGCCCGACGGCAAGAACGCGCTGCCGGTCACCGCCATCTGGGCCGCGCCGTAACCACCACCGAGGACGCCCAGACCCTGACCCACGCGGCCGGTGACACTCGCCAGGGCGGTCACAATGAGCGTGGCGAAGACTCCCAGGACCAGGCCACCAAGTGCAGGCCTCAGCGCATCGGGCATGCGCAGGCGCAGGCTGAAGGTGCGCACGGCGCGCAGCGTGCGCGAGAATCCCAGCGCCAGCACCGCCACCAGCAGCGCCAGTAGTACATAGAGCGGCAAGTGCGCCGGGACGAAGGGAAAGCGCGGCGCGTGGCTCAGCAAGATGCTCTCGCCGAAGATCATGATCACGACCGAGTACGACACCACGCTGGCGAGCACGGCCGGGATCAGCGCGTCCGATTCAAAGCCGTCCCGGTACAGGATCTCGACCGCGAGCAGGGCGGCGCCGAGCGGCGTGCGGAACACGGCCGAGATACCGCCGGCGACCCCGGCGACGAGGAGGATGCGTTGCTCGCGCGCAGACAGCCCCAGCATGCGTGCCACGTTCGAGCCGATGGCGGCGCCGATCAGCATGGTGGGGCCCTCGCGGCCGCCGGCGCCGCCGGTGCCCAGCGTGAACAGCGAGGCCAGCGCCTTGAGCGGGATCACGCGCGCCCGCACCACGCCCGCACCCTCGTGGAAAGCGCGGATCATGGTGTTGCCCCCGCCGCCGCGGATCTCCGGCGCGAACCGCATCAAGAGACCGCAGCCCAGGCCCCCGAGCGCAGGCAGCAGCACCAGCAACCAGGGGTGAAACACCGTGTGGGCCGCCTCGGGCACGAAGGCTTCGCCTGCCGCGCGCAGGGGCACGTAGCCTGCGGCCCGTTCCAGGGTCAGGTGCTGCAGGTACTTGAGGCCGGCGAAGAACGCTGTGCCGACCAGGCCGCATGCCACGCCAACCAGGGCTGCTTGCACCAGGGTTCGGCCAAGGATGCGCAGGTCCAGCGGTGCCAGGCCCCCAACCAGGCTGGGCAGGGCCCGGCCCTTCTGACCGAGCAATTCCGAGAGGCGCGCCAGGGCTCGTCGCATCGATGAGCACGTTACCGGTTAACGATTCCCGAGCAACCCATCCGTCAGCCGTCCTGTAGCGCTCCCAGTTCGCCCCAGCGCGCGTACAGGCTGTCGATCTGTTCGCGCGCGGCCGCCATCTCGGCTTGCAGCGCGAGGATGCGGGTGCCGTCGCTGGCGATCTCGGGCAGCAGGAGTTGTGCCTCGAGTTCGCCATGGACCGCCTCGGCACCGGTGATGCGGGCCTCGATGTTGTCCCACTCGCGCTGGTCCTTGAAGCTGAGCTTGCGGCGGCGCGGTTGCGTCGCTGCCGCTGCGGTGGCCTGCGATGCCCGCGACAAGCGTGGCGGGGCCTGTGTCGGGTGCCAGGCTTCCCATTGCGCAAGGCCAGCGAACGACGAGATGCGCCCCTCCTCGCCGGGCCGGGTGTGAAAAGCCAGGATCTGCGTGACCACCTGGTCGAGAAAGTAACGGTCGTGCGTGACCAGCAAGACCGCGCCCGGAAAAGTCACCAGCGCGTCCTCCAGCACCGCGAGTGTTGCCAAATCGAGATCGTTGGTGGGCTCGTCGAGCACCAGCAGGTTCGCCGGCTGCAACATCAGACGCGCCACCAGCAGGCGCGCTTGCTCGCCGCCCGACAGCTTGCCCACTGACATGCTCATCTGCTCGGCGCGGAACAAGAATCGTTCCAGGTAGCCGTGGCGGTGCTGGCGCGCGCCGCGGAAGCTCACGAAGTCGCCGCTGGGGCACACGGTGTCGGCGACCGAGACTGCCGGATCCAGCGAGCCGCGATCCTGCTCGAAGCTGGCGATCTGCAGGGCATCCGCCCGCAGCACCGTGCCTTCGGTCGGCGCCTCATCGCCGATGAGCACGCGCAACAGCGTGGATTTCCCGCAGCCGTTGGGACCGAGCAAGCCGATGCGGCTACCGGGGCCGATGAATAGATCGATGCCCGCGAACACCGCGCGGCCGTCGTAGTCCTTGGCGATCGCCTTGGCCTCGATCAGGCGCTTGGGCTTGCGGCCGACGTCCTGGAAATCAAGGCTGACCTGGCGGACTTCGTTGCGCGCGCCCAGCTCGGCGACCTCGTCGGACAGCGCCCCGGCGCGCTGGATGCGGGCTTCCTGCTTGGTCGAGCGTGCGGGCGGGCCGCGGCGTAGCCACTCGGTCTCGCGGCGCAAGGTGTTGCGCAGAACATCTTCGCGTTTTTCCTGCGCGGCCATGGCCTCGGCCTTGCGGTCAAGATACGTGGCGTAGTCGCCGCGCACATCGAGCAGGCCACCCACGTTGCGCCGGTCAAGTTCGAGAATTCGGTTCGCGATCCGCTGCAGGAACAGCCGATCGTGTGTGACCGTGAGCGTGGCGAAGCGAGCGCTCGCGAGAAAGCGTTCCAGCCACAGAATGCTGTCCACGTCGAGGTGGTTGGTCGGCTCGTCGAGCAGCAACAACTCGGGATCGCTGACCAGCGCGCGCGCCAGAGCCACGCGTTTCTGCCAGCCCCCCGACAGGAGCGCCACCTTCGCCTCCGCGCCGGCCTCGGCCCCGGTGAGGGTCAGCCGCGCCAGCACCTCGTCGACGCGCGCCTCGGTCTGCCAGTCGCGCGGGCCCGGCGGCAGGCCTGCGGTCACCGCGTCGCGCACGGTGGCGTCGGGTTCGAACACGGGTGTCTGCGCCAGGTGCGCGACCCGCAGGCCACCTCTGCGCGCTATCGCCCCCTGATCGGGCGCCAGCGTACCGGCCAGGATCCGCAGCAGCGTCGACTTGCCGGCGCCGTTGGGCCCGATGAGGCCGACGCGATCGCCGTCGACCAGCGTGAACCCCACGCCCTCAAACAGCGCGCGCGGCCCGAACGCGTGGCCGAGGTCCTGTGCGGAAAGAAGAATGGCCAAGGTCGCTCGGCGAGTGCGGGCGGGAAACCTAGCGAGACGCTGTGACCCCAGCGCGCGTCAGGCGTGTGGGGCCTCAGGCGTCTTGCGTTTCAGGCGTCCTGATAGAACAGCACGATGCTGAAGCAGTGGTATTCGGCGTCAGATGATTGCCGGACGTAGTAGCTCTCGATCTTGACCGCGGTTTCGCGCAGCCAGGCGGTCACGACGTCGCCGAGCGCTTCGCGCTGCCGGACCATCGTGGTCGAGAAAATCTTGCACTTCAGGGCCGGCTCGGTCGTCTGTTCCATAGCGGCCCACCTTACCAAATTTTTGGCCCAGTCTAGTGGGTCAGCATATGGCCCGGTCAGGGCGCGTAGATGCGGCCGCCGGCCTCTGAAGGGGGGGGCGCATGGCAAAAATTGCATGACCCGGCCGGGGCGCGCTTGGGCATCTTGATGCTCCGGCCTTGGAATTCCACTGTGACGTCGAGCGAGCCCGATAGCGGCTCGGCGCTGTTGAAGTTGCCGGCGGCGTTGCTCTGCAGCCGCACTTCCTTGCCGTCCTCGTCGCGCAGGACGATGGTCGCGCCGGCCAACCCGTCGCTGGCCCGTGAATTCTTGTTGCGGTAGACGGTGCCGCCGGCGCTCCAATCTGGTGGCTTCGGTTGCTTGTCGGGGAAGTGGCAGCCCGAGGCCAGACAGTTCCAGCCTGGTCGCATCAGCGGCCCGGGGGTCTCGCTTGCCAGACGCTCAGCGTCGCTCTCACCCGGATCGCACCCGGAGAGCGCCCACGCCAACGCCGCAAGAGCGAGCGGGCCTCGCCTCATGCCGCCACTGCCGAATCGGGCACTGTGATGCGCGCTACCCATTCGTTGTTCAGCCACTGCCCCAGCACCGCGAATGCGCGCGCCGCGGGATCGGGAGCGTCCGCGAAGGCGGTGCACACTCCGGCCACATCGGTGCCGGCGTTCACGAGATCGATGGCGCGGCGCTCGTCGGGCGCGAGCCGCCGGTGATGGCCCGAGAACTTCCGTCGCCACACGGCCCAGCCCACTTGCGCGCCAGTAGCTTCGAATGGATCGTCTGCAAGCGACAGCAGGCGCAGGCCAGCGACCCATTCGATCCGGCAGGTCGGGAAGACCTCCTGTGGCACGTCCAGGCCACGCGCGACTTGCTGCGGATCTTCCATCAGCAGCACCTCCACCAGCGCCCACTCGATGGCCGCCATGTCCGCAAGCTGTGCCACCGCTGCGTCCGGGTGATCGCGCATGAACTCTGGCAAGCGACGGCCCAGGCGTTCGATGCACGGGTCTTCCGAAGGATGGGCCACCACGTACGCGCGCGCGAGCGCCTCGAAGCGCTCGCCCTCCAGGCGCGACAGCAGCAGCGGGAAGCAGTCGCGCAGCGCTTCGATCTGACGAGCCCAGTACATGCGCCGGTAGATCCACAGCCGCTCGACCGCGGGCAGGCTCTTGTCGCCTGCGAACTCCGGGGCCGCCGCCCCGGGGGGGATATCGGCCCGCATGGCCTGCCAGAACACCCGCTGCAGATCCGGTAGCGTCACGCCGCACCACGGGTGGAGTCGGCACCTGTGGCCATCACGCGGGCGGCGCGCGTGCGAGCCTGCGCCGCTTCGCCAACCAGTTCCTCCAGTGCTGGCACGTTGTCGTCCCACTCGACAATGGCGGGTAAGTTGCCGAAGCGGGCAACCGCGCGCTCGTACAGCCGCCACACCGGCGGCGCCACCGCCGAGCCGTGATGATCGAGCAGAAAGGTGCCTCGATCGAGGTGGCCGGCCAGGTGGAACTGGCCGACGCGGTCAGCTGGTACGTTGTCGATGTAGCGTTCGGCCGACAGATCGTGGTTGCGGGCGGTGACGAACACGTTGTTCACGTCGAGCAGCAGCCCGCAATCCGCCCGCCGCGCAACTTCGCCCAGGAACTCCCACTCGGGCAGCACGCTGTCGGCGTAGGCGACGTAGCTTGAGACATTTTCCAGGAGGATCTGCCGCCCGAGGACATCCTGTGCGGCGCTGACCCTCTCGGCGACGTGAGCCACCGCTTCCTCACAGAACGGCAGCGGCCACAGGTCGTGCCCGTGCTGGCCGCCGAAGCTGCCCCAGCACAGGTGATCGGACACGATGGCGGGCTCGATGCGGTCGCACAGGGCGCGCAGCCGGTGCAGGTAGTCGCGGTTCAGGGGCCCGGTGGCTCCGATCGAAAGCGAAACCCCGTGCAGCGCGACCGGAACGTCTCGGCGCACGCGCTCAAGCACGGCAGCCGGGCGGCCACCGCGATCGAGGAAATTCTCGGTGATGACCTCGACCAGATCAGCGCCCACCACGCCGGCCTCAAGAAAGGTGGCGTAGTGGGGCACCCGCAGGCCGAAGCCGTGGCCACCGCCGCCGGCTCTTGTGAGCATTAGCGCCGGTCCTACTTCTTGGCGGCGGCTACCTTCGCGGCCTCGGCCTTGGCGGCGGTCTGTTTCTGATCGCACTCGGCCTGGGTCTTGGTCGTCGTGTACCCCGTGCCCGCGCACGTGTTCATGCCGGTGCACTCGTTCTTGCCCGCAACTTTGCATTCACCCATGCCCTTGCACAGGTTGCTACCCTCGCAACGCAGCCCTTGCTTCTGTTCCTCGGTGTCGCTGCCGCAGCCTACGAAGCCCGTGAACATGGTGGCCACGGTGGCCGCAATCATGGCGCCGGTCTTGATCGTCATCGTGAACTCCTCGGTTGTTGCCGGATGAGAACTGCCCCACCCATGGCAGCCGGGTACGCGCTAGCCAGAACCAGGGTTACGAAAAAGAAATCCCGATCGCCAAAATAATTTGTGGGCGCCCCACCCCTCATGCGCGCGTCGCCCCTGAACCTCGTCGATGATGCCGCCCTGGGGCAGGTCCGAAAGCAGGCCGCGCGGATTCTCAAGGGCGCGACGGCGTGTGGCGGGGCTCTCCAGATCGCCTTCGCGACGCGCAGCGGGGTGGAATATCACTCGCTTCGGACGTGCGGCGCCGCCTAAGATGCGCGCCTTCATGTTCCAACGCACGCGCGTCCTCGGGCTGCTTTTTCTTCTGTCGGTCATCACATACCTCGATCGCGTGTGCATCTCGGTCGCGGGGCCGCGCATGCAGGCCGAGCTTGGCATCTCGCCCAGTGGCTGGGGCTGGGTGGTGGGCGTGTTCACCATCGGCTACGCGCTGTTCGAGATTCCCAGCGGCGTGCTCGCCGACCGCATCGGCGCGCGGAGCGTGCTGACCCGCATCGTCCTGTGGTGGTCAGTGTTCACCAGCCTCACCGGCGCGGTGTCGGGCTTCGGCATGCTGCTGGTGGTGCGCTTTTGCTTCGGCGCTGGCGAGGCGGGCGCGTACCCCAGCGCGGCGTCGGCGATCTCCCGCTGGTTCCCGACCGGCGAGCGCAGCCGTGCCACCGGGGTGGTGTGGATGGCGAGCAGGGTGGGCGGCATCCTGTCACCGATCCTCGTGGTGCCGATCCAGAAGGCGTTCGGCTGGCGCGCGGCCTTCTGGGCGTTCGGCGTGCTGGGGGCGGTCTGGGCGGTCGTGTGGTACCGATGGTACCGTGACCGGCCATCCGAGAAGGCTGGCATCACCAAGGCCGAACTCGACTCGATGGGTGGCGGCGCTGGCAGTAGCCACCACGCCCTGCCATGGCGGCACGTGATGAAGAAGGCCAACTTCTGGAAGCTGCTGGTCATGTACCACACGTACTGCTGGGGCTCGTTCTTCTACCTGTCGTGGCTGCACACCTACTTGCAGAAGGGCCGCGGTTTTTCCGAGGACCAGATGAAGATCTGGTCGGTGCTGCCGTTCGCGCTGGGTGCGTGCGCGAACTTCGTCGGTGGAACTCTGTCCGACAAGTTGGTGAGGAAGCGCGGTCTCAAGTTCGGCCGGCGCTTGATCGGCGTTGTCGGCCTGGCGCTGGGCGCGTTCTTCCTGACGTGCACGGCGCTGACCCCGAAGGGGCACAGCGAGCTCGCGGCCGTGTTCCTCGCGGTCGGCTACATGTCGATGGACTTTTTCCTGCCAGTGTCGTGGGCGGTGGCGATGGACATCGGGCGCGCGAACGCTGGCGGGATCTCGGGCGCCATGAACATGGCCGGGCAACTGGGCTCGTTCATGTCGTCGGTGCTGTTCGGCTACATCGTCGAGGCCACCGGCAGCTACGACCAGCCGCTGTTCTTGCTTGCCGGCATGACCGTGGTGTCGGCGATTCTGTTCTTCACCATCGACCCGACCGAGCCGGTGGTCGACGAGGGCTTCGTGGCGGCCGCTGCGGCGGCGCGCGCCTGAACGAGGTCAGAACGCGAAGGCCGCGCCGACGTTCAGGTCCACCAGCACCGCCACGTTCCCCACTCCGACGAGCGAGCGCGCCTCGGCCACGATGGCCAGGTGTTTCGACTGGTGGTACAGGGCGCCCACGCCGGGGCCAAACACGAATGGGCCACCGTTGATGGTGTCGTCACCGGGCAGCCCGGGCCGCTTGGCGACCAACAGGCGAAACGCCGAGCCAGCGCCGATGTTGCCGGTACCGAACAGTTGCAGGTTGTCGTAGGTGGCCCAGAAGTAGGTCGCGCGTGCCAGCACCGCGTGGGTCCTGAAGGAGCCCGGCGGCTTGCCGGTCGGGTCGCCCTGAGACGCCAACGGGAGATACTGGTGCCGAGTCTGGATCGAGAATGCCAGGCTTTCGTCCCACTGGATGCCGACCTCGGGCGTGAAGTTGACCAGGGACCCGGGTGATAATCCGGCGTTCACGCTGCCGACGTGCCGCTCGAAGTCGCGCCTCATGTGCCAGCCGTAACCCGTGCCCACTCCCAGCCCTACGTAGATGCCCCTATCGGTGTTGCGCCGGTGGAGCAGGCCGGCCCGGTTCTCGCGTTCCCTCTTGTCGGCCAGCACCCTCAGCGGATCGTCGTCCTTCGGTGCCCGCGGGGCCTCATCCGTGGCGTCGACGCTGCCGTGCAACTTCAGTGCTGCCAGCGTGCCCTTGCCCACCGTTGCCGCCCCGGCCGTGATTGACACCAAGTTGGGACTGTCGCGGTTGCCGAAAGCCAGCATCACTTTGTTGGCCGGCCCCAGCGCCTCGACGTAGTAGTGCAGCGCCTTGCCGGTCACGACCTTGCCAGGAATGCTGGCGACGTACCAACCTTTGGGCGTCTTGGACAGCGGCGCGGTCACGAACACCTCGGAGCTGGCGGGCCGGTAGAACATGACGATCTTGGTGAAATTGGTGCCCGGCTTGGGCACGCAGCGGAACGCGATCTCCTGCTCGGGCGGCGCCTCGTCCGGCATCGGGCAGTGCAGGGGGCTGGGAATGGTGGCGGGGAGATCGGGCTCGTTGCTCTCCTTGGGCGCCGGCTTCGCGACGGGTTTTACCTTGGGCGGCTCGGGCTTGGCCGCCTCGACCTTCGCGGGCACGGGCTTCGTGGGCTCGGGCGGAGGTGGCGAGGGATTGGCCGGCTTGGCGGCGGCTTTGGGCGCGGGGCTCATGCCAAGTTCGGCGTGGGCCGCGGCGAAGACCTCTGTCAGTCCGGCGGAGGCGATCTGCGGCGTGAGCTGCATATCGGGCCGGATCTTCAGCGCCAGCACCAGGTTGCGCTGGGCCTTCTCCTTGTCCTTGAGCGCGAACTGCACGGCAGCCAGGTGCATGTAGGTGCGGGCCATGAACATGTGGGTCGCAAGGCCGGCTTGTTTGCCCATCACGACCGCACTGAGCAATGCATCCTTGGCCGCATCGGGATCGCCGGCCTGCAGGTCGGCGATCGCCTTGCGGTTGATCTCGACCATCTTGTTGAGGGTCGCAGTGTCCTCGGCCGCGGCAGCGCCCGAGACAAGCATGGTGAGCAGGAAGGCCGCGGCCACGGGCCTGGATGGCGAGCACATAGATGTCGTGTCTCCTTCCGAAGGGCGGCAGTATAAGCACAAATCACGTAAGCACGCGGCTTTGTGGCGGTAGGTTTGTCGAGCGCTGCCGCACCGGCTAGCTTGGCCGCCCGATGGGCCGTCCCCGTGTCGTCCCAGTCTGGACCCCGCCTCGCATGGGGTGGCTGGCGGCGCTGGTGACGGCCTGGGGGCTGGCGTCGCTGTACATGGTGAGCGACGGCGCAGTTTCGGTGTTGCCGGACATGCTGGTGCTCTACGTCGGCGGCGCGCTGGCGGGCATGGCGACGCTGGCCTTCACGCTTGCGGGATCAATACGCCGGGACGGGGTTCCGCCCGCCCGCGGCCGGCGTTGGCCGTGGGCGGTATACGCGGTCGTGGTGATCGCCGTGGTGCCGTCACTGTGCCGGTACGGCTTGCCGTGGAAGGCACGCCTTGCCGGGAGCCGACGAGCGTTGATCGAAGTCGCGCAGCACACGCCGCGCGGTTCGCGCTCGGACTTGCCGCGCTGGGTGGGCCTGCTACACGTCAAGCGCATCGACACGGCGGGCGGCGCGACCCGCTTCCTGACCGGATCGTGCGGCCTGATGGAAGATTGCGGGGTGGCGTACAGCCCGGACAGCGAGCCGGTCGCGACCGGCCGCGACGGGTACCAGCAAATCGCGGGACCGTGGTGGTCGTTCTTCGTGCGATTCTGATCGCGCTCGTTACAGGACGATCTGCAGCTTGCGCCGGTAGTCCTGCGTGAGGTCGTGGGCGCCGCCCAGGCTGTCGAAGATCGCCAGCATGGCCAGCCGGGCGCCATCGTCCTTGAATTTGCGGTTGCGCGATACGACCTCCAGGAAATGATCGAGCGCGCCAGCCGGATCGCCGGCAGCGGCAAGCGCACTGCCGAGCGCGAAGTGGGCGTTCAGATCTTTGGGGTTTTCAGCGAGCGCCGCGCGCGCCTTGTCGGCGCCACCGTAGGCTTGCGCGTCGGTCGCGAACGCGAGCTGCCGCTCGATCGCGGCGATGGCATCGGTTTCAGGGCTCTTGGGGTCGATGCGTGCGAGCTCGGCTCTGACCTCGTCGGGTCGGCCGGCCGCCAACAGCTCGCGCGCCTTGGCCAGGGCCCGGGCCGATTCTGACGGCAGCAGGCCTGCGAGCCAGGTCTTCACGAACGGCGCCGGGTGCGCGCCGACGAACTCGGCCACCACCTTGCCGTCGCGAAACGCTTTCACCGCCGGTATGCCCTGGATCGAGAACGCCGATGCCAGCTCGGCGTCCTGGTCAGTGTTGATCTTGACCAGGTCGACCTGTCCGCCCAGTGCCGCGACCTCGTTCTCGATCACCGGCCCCAGCACCCGGCACGGCCCGCACCACGGTGCCCAGAAATCGACCACCACCGGCACCTGCTTCGATCGTTCAATGACCGCGGCTTCGAACTCGGTGCTGGTGATGTCTTTCGCTTGTGGGCCACTCATCGGGGAAATCATACCCGCGTGTTAACGCTTGCGGTAACGTGCGCCACCTTGACGCCGCCCTCGGTGATCGCCGCGCCCACCGTTGTGTCGCCGCTCGACCGGGCCCGGCGCAAGGCGTACCTGCGACTGATTCCGCTGCTTTTTCTCAGCTACGTCGTTGCGTATGTCGACCGCGCCAACGTTGCGTTCGCCAAGTTGACGATGGCGAAGGACATGCCTGCCTTCGACAATGCGGTCATCGGGTTCGGTGCCGGCGTGTTCTTCCTGGGCTACTTCCTGCTCGAGATCCCGGGCACGCTCATCGTCGAGAGGTGGAGCGCCCGCAAGTGGGTAAGCCGCATCATGATCTCGTGGGGCATCGTGGCCAGCCTGACCGCGTGGGTAACGACACCGACACAGTTCTACGTGGTGCGCTTTTGCCTCGGCCTCGCGGAGGCAGGTTTCTTCCCCGGCGTGCTGATCTTCCTCACGCACTGGTTTCCGCAGCGTGACCGCGCGCGCGCCTTCGCGTTGTTCCTGATGGCCACGCCCATCGCCCAGATGGTGAGCCCGACCATCTCGAGCCGCATCCTGAAGATTGGGATGACCGAAATCGTCAACGGCGTCAGCGTCACGCACCCGCTGTTGCTTGGCCTCAAGGGTTGGCAGTGGGTCTACATCGGCTGGGGTATCCCCGCCGTGGTGCTGGGTGTGCTGGTGTTGTTCATGTTGGCCGACTGGCCGCGCGAGGCGCGCTGGCTCACCAGTGACGAGCGCGAGGCGCTGGAGGACGAGCTTGGGCGCGAGAAGGCGGCGCGGCGTCAGCGCGGGCCGCACATGACCCTGCTGCAGGCGCTGCGCCAGCCCAAGGTGCTGCTGCTGGCGTTCGCGTTCTTCTGCGCGGTGACCGCGAATTACGGTACCGAGTTCTTCCTGCCCAGCATGCTCGAGCGCTGGTACAACCTGAAATTCGACACCCTTGCGTGGCTCATCGTGATCCCGCCGATCGGTGCCCTGGCGGGTCAGTTGTTCGTCGGCTGGAACTCGGATCGCACCAAAGAAAGGCGGCTACACACTGCTTTGCCGATCGCGCTGGGTGCGGTGATGCTGGCGCTGTTGCCGATCACGCTCGGTGTGCTGCCGCTGACCATGTTCCTGTTCATCCTCGCGCGCACGGGCATCAAGGCCTATCAGCCCGCGTTCTGGACGCTGCCTGGGCTGTTCTTGACCGAGACGGCTGCCGCCGGTTGCGTCGGCTTCATCAATAGCATCGGCAATCTGGGCGGCTTCCTTGGCCCCACCGTGCTGGGGGTGATCGAAAAGCGCACCGGCTCGTTCATGGGCGGCCTGCTCTTTCTCGCCGGCACCATGACGATCTCGGTGGTCGTCGTGCTGTCGCTCGGACTCGGTAAGCGAGAAAAGCCACCGGCCTACGGCGGTGGAATCGCCAGACCCTGATTGCGGTTGTAGCCGACGGTGTAGCTCTTGACCTTGCCGGCACCATCGACCAGCACGAAGGCGGGCGTGCCGCTGACTGCGTAGGCGTTCGAGGTCACGCGGGTGTCGTCGCTGACCACCACCTTCGGGAACGGCGCTTTCCAGGTCGCAAAGAAGGCCGCCAGCTCGTCCTTGGCCTGATCGCTGACGGCGATGATGGGAACCTTGTGCCGGTCCGAGTAGGCGAGCAGATCGGGCAGCGATTCCTTGCACGGCCCGCACCACGTGGCCCAGAAGAAGATCAGGTGCGGTCCCGCCCCGAGCAGCGTGCGCGGAGCCGAGCCGCGCACAGCGTCGCCAAGCACCGGGGGCGCCAGCGTGCCCGGCCGCGGCGGGCCAATGATCGGCAACTCGGCCGGGCGGCGGCCCGGCGTCAGCGTGATATCCAGGCGCGCGCCGCCGCGCACGACTTTCAGTTTCTGCGCCTGGCCGATGGGCGCCAGCATGGTCCACGATCGAATCTCGCGTGGCTCGGTGAATGTCGTCTCCGCCGGGCCCAGAACCAGATCGCCGGCCGCGAGCCCCGCTGCCTGAGCGGGCGAGCCGGGCATCACGTTGACGACGATGGCCGCGCCTGCCGCCAGTCCCAGCGCCGCCCGCAGCCGAGGCGGCGCTTCGTCGAACCCGATGCCCATCCAAGCCGGGATAACCGACTCGACCAGCCGACGATCGTCCTCGAAGGCGGGGAACGGGTCGCGCGCGGCGGCTGGCTTGTGTTCGGGCAGGGGCGGCAGCGTGAGTCCCTCGCAGGCGCGCAGCGCCGACCACGCGGTCTTCTCACGGGCGCGCACGGGTTCGTCCAGCAACACGCGGCCGGCGATGCCGGTGAGGATCACGCCCATGCGCGCCAGTACGGCCAGGCGCACGTCCATCCGGTAGCCCAGCTCGTCGGCGAGATCAGCCTTCTGTGAGAAAGCGAGCTGACGCTCGCGCCGCGCGGGCACCGATTCAGCGAGTGGAGCGAGCAGCGCCAGCCACTCGCTGGTCAACTTCGCGCGGGCGGTCTCATCCAGCCGCGACAGGGCGCGCGGCAAGAAGCGCGGCGCCCACTCGGGGTGGGCGGCCAGTGCGGCGTCGCAGATGATACTGTTGGTGTGGCCCAGACGTTCGCCCCAGTCCTGGCCGCGCGCTCCGATTTCCTTGCGCACCCGATCGATGGCGCGCGCCTGCTCGGCTACCTCCTTGCGTGAGCGTGGGCTCGGCAGACCGAAGCCACGCCCGATGCGATCGAGCAGCCGTAGGTCCGGCTCCCACGGTGCGCGGTTCTTGAACGCCTGCACGAGCAGCTGATCGACCAGGGCGTCTTCGGTCAGGCCGCGCGTACGGGCTGCTTGCACCGTCACGTCGCGCAAATACACGTCGGACGTGCGTAGCGGCACGTCGGGCGTGTCGTCGCTGACCTGCACCCCGAGGTGCGCGTCGGCGAAATTCCCCGACGCGGCCAGAGCCTCGAAAAACGCGAACGAGTGGCCGATCTCGTCCTGGCCCGCGACCTCGGGGTAGCAGCCGTACGCAGGACGATCGTGCGTGGTCGAGAAGAAACCGCACACGTTTCCGGTCGGCAGCCCGTTGCGCGCGCCAACCTCGTACAGGCGGGCGAAGCCGCCCGAGAAGCACTGGGACATCAGCATCACCACGCGTACCCCCGGATCCAGCCGCTCGACCAGCGCGCGCAGCTGCCGCACCGAGAGCGAGCTTCTTCCCCACAGCGTGATGCGGTTGTCGAGCGGATCGCGCGGGTTGTCGGTGCCGTGATCGGTGACATAGACCAGCAGCGTATCGCCGGCGGTGAGGCGCCCGCGCGCCGCCGCGAACCAGCGCTCCAGCGCCGGGCGAGTCGCCGGCAAAAGCGCGTGCCCCGGCAGCGCGGTGCTGACCAGCTTGGCGGCCGGCGCCAGCGCGCGCTCGTAGGGCGTGCCTTCGAGCAGCCAGAAATCGTCGGGCCGCGGGTTGCCCACCGCCAGATCAGGCGCGGCATCGTCACCGTCGCTGGCGAAGATGCTGATGCGGTCCCTGGCCACCCCGACGCGCGCCAGGTGATCGAGGAGCCGCCGCACGTGTGCCACGTGCGATGCGAAGTTGTCCTCCGCCGAGCCGCCGCCGTTGATCACCAGCGCATGCAGCCGCGTGGTGCTGGCGCGGGAGGCAGCGGCAGGCAGCGAGGGCGGGACGGGCGGGGCAGGCGGGACGGGCGGCGCAGCTTGCGAGCGCGCGCACCCGGTGGCGACGCACGCGAGCAAGAGCGGCCACGATGTGCCGGGCAACACGCCGGCCAACTCTACAACACGGCGACGCGGCTGCCAGGGACCTCGATTTGTTTCCACTGCGAGGAGAGCACCCGCGCTCCTACCCCGACACAGGCGTCCCCATCCCATGGTCGCCCGCGAATCGCTGTGCCATCTCGGTATCAGGAAAGCATCAGGAAAGCATCGCTTGACGGATTCGCGCGGCGCGGGGCACCCTCCGCGCCACCATGTCGACCGCCGCGCTCGGTCTTGCGCTGTCGCCCAGGGGCACCCTCCACCTCGATGACGATGCGTCGATCGCGGTGTCGTTCGCCAGCGCCGCCGCGGCCCGCCGCATAGCGACCGCGTTCGCCGACGGGGCCGGGGCCGGGATCCTGCATCTGGGCGCGGTCGAAGTCGACACCGAGCTGCCGCCGGCATTCGCGTTCTGCCGCGACCTCGGCAAGCGATTCGTGACCGAGCTGTGCCACCTGCCGGGCGTCGAGGCACAACGGCCGGACGTGGAGGTCCCGCCGCCTCCGGAGGGCTGGGACGAAGTGCTGGCGGCGGCACCGCCGATGCGCGGCGCCGAGTACCTGTCGGCCGAAACTCTGGCGGCCCTGTGGGGGCAGGCGCAGGTCGCCCTGCGCGTGGAGCTAGCCGCATTCGATGGCACGGTCGAGGCGTACCTGCATCGAGCCAACGTCTTGTGGAACGTGGTGGGTCGGGTGCACTTCCACCTGGGCGAGAACAAGCGCGACCCCGAGCTGCCGTTCGCGTTCGTCGCCACGTACACGGCGCGCGTGTCGGCAGCGGCGCGCGCGCAGCACGTACCGCTGGGTCAAGCGCTGCGCGAGTACGCCGGCGCCCAAAATCGACAGGCGCTACTCTCCCTGCTGGCGCCGGTCGAGCGCGCGGCGGCCCAGAGTCCGTTCGTAAAGGGACTGGTGGACAGGGGCGAGGTCTATCACCCGCTGGCCTGGACGCCTGAGCAGGCGCACGGCTTCCTGCGTGAGATTCCGTTGTTCGAGTCGGCAGGTTTGGTCGTACGCGTGCCCGACTGGTGGAAGGGCCGCCGACCACCCCGGCCCGAGGTTCGCGTGACCGTGGGCGGCGCGGCGCCGTCGCAGCTTGGCACCGAGGCGTTGCTGGATTTTTCGGTCGCTCTCACGCTCGATGGCGAGCCGCTCACGGCGGCCGAGACCAAGCAGCTGCTGGCGGCCACCTCGGGGCTGGCTTTCATCCGGGGCAAGTGGATCGAAGCCAACGCTGGCAAGATCGCGCAGGTGCTCAAGCACTGGCGGGCTCTTGAAAAGGACCATGCCGAGGGTGGTGTGTCGTTCTTCGAGGGATTGCGGCTGCTGGCCGGGGCCGAGCGCGGCGAGGGCGTCGCGGTAGGTGAGAGCGACGACGACGGCTGGGCCCACGTGACCGCGGGCGCGTGGCTTTCCCGTGTGCTCGACGGATTGCGCGGGCCCGAGGCGCTGGCCGAGGCGGATCCCGGTCCCGCGCTGCGCGCCGACTTGCGGCCCTACCAGAAGATCGGCGTGCGCTGGCTGCATTTCCTGCAGTCGCTGGGCCTGGGCGGCTGTCTGGCCGATGACATGGGCCTGGGCAAGACGGTGCAGATCATTGCGCTCTTGTTGCTCATGCGTCGATCGAAGAAGGCTACCAGCCTGCTGGTCGTGCCAGCGTCGCTTATTGGCAACTGGCGATCTGAAATCGCGCGTTTCGCGCCGGATCTGCGCGTGCTGGTGGCGCACGGATCTGAAATGGCCGCCGAAACCCTGGCGCGCCCGCCCGAGCGCATCCGCGACCAAGATCTGATCATCACGACTTACGGGACGTTGCCGCGAATAGCCTGGATGCGCGAGCGGGCGTGGGATCTGCTGATCATCGACGAGGCGCAGGCGATAAAGAATCCCGACGCCAAGCAGACCCGCGCGCTCAAGACCGTACGCGGGCGTGCCCGCTTCGCGCTGACCGGCACGCCGGTCGAGAACCGCCTGGGCGATCTGTGGTCGCTGTTCGATTTCCTGTGCCCGGGCTTGCTCGGCGCTCCGCGGGATTTTGGTGCGCTGGTCAAGCGCATGGAGCAGGGCGCGCCCGATGGATACGCGCCGCTGCGCGCGCTGGTGCGGCCCTACATCCTGCGGCGGCTCAAGACCGACAAGCGGATCATTTCCGATTTACCCGACAAGACCGAGATGCGGGCGCTGTGCAGCCTGAGCAAGAAGCAGGCGGTCCTGTACCAGCAGGCGGTCGATGGGCTGCGCGCGGATCTGGCGCAGGCCACAGGCATCGAGCGGCGCGGAATCATCCTGGCGTACCTGATGCGCTTCAAGCAGATCTGCAACCACCCGTCGCAGTGGCTGGGCGACGGTGGTTACGCCGCCGGCGACAGCGGCAAGTTCGCGCGCCTGGGCGACATCGCCGATGAGATCGCTTTGCGCCAGGAGAAGGCGCTGGTGTTCTCGCAGTTCCGTGAGATGACCCTGCCGCTTTCGCGTTACCTGGCCGGGATCTTCGGCCGCCCCGGCCTCGTGCTGTCGGGCGAGACCGCCGTCGGTAAGCGCAAAGCACTGGTCGACGACTTCCAGCGCGAGGACGGACCGCCGTTCTTCGTACTGTCGCTCAAGGCCGGCGGCACCGGCCTCAACCTGACGGCAGCCAGCCACGTGATCCACTTCGACCGCTGGTGGAACCCGGCGGTCGAGAACCAGGCGACCGATCGCGCGTTCCGCATTGGCCAGAAGCGCAACGTGGTGGTGCACAAGTTCGTGTGCCGCGGCACCATCGAGGAGCGCATCGACGCGATGATCGCTTCGAAGGAAGCCATGGCGCGCGAGGTGTTGGGCGGCGGCAGCGAAGTTGCGCTGACCGAGATGTCGAACGACGAACTCTTGAAGCTGATCTCGCTTGACCTCAAGACCGCACTGGCGGAAGCCTGAGCGCCATGCCGCGCTTCCGGTCGCCCTACGACAGGTTCGATTTCTTCCCCCAGCAGGTCACAGTGGGCGAGCGTCGTGCCCGCGCCGCGCAGCATAGGGGCAAGCTGGCTCGCGGTGAGGCCGCCGGCGACCGCTCGCCGGTGCACATAGAGGGCACGAAGATCGCGTCGACGTTCTGGGGCAAGGCCTGGTGCGAGAATCTGGAGGCCTACAGCGACTACGCCAACCGTCTGCCACGCGGCCGCAGCTACGTCCGCCACGGCGCCGTGCTGGATCTGAAGATCGCCGCCGGGCAGATAACCGCGTTGGTGAGCGGCAGCGACATTTACCAAGT
>JANPCZ010000202.1:0-2074 GCA_031431215.1 Myxococcales bacterium | reverse complement strand
CGCGCCGTTGCCGCCACCGCCGAAGCAACCTGACCGGCCGCCCGCCGATGCGACCTTCCTCGATGCCGGCAAGGGGTTTGACGTACGCGTCGCCGATCTCATCGGCCGAATGACCCTGGACGAGAAGATCTCGCAGATGATGGACAAGGCCGTCGCCATCCCGCGCCTGGGCGTGCCCGAGTACAACTGGTGGAACGAGGCGCTGCACGGGGTCGCGCGCGCTGGCGTTGCCACGGTTTTCCCGCAGGCCATCGCCCTGGCGGCGACCTGGGACGACGGCCTCATGCTCCGGGTCGCGACCGCGACCAGCGACGAAGCGCGCGCCAAGTACCACCAGTTTCTTCGCGAGGACAAGCATGGCCGCTACCAGGGGCTGACCTTCTTTTCGCCTAACATCAACATCTTCCGTGACCCGCGCTGGGGCCGCGGCCACGAGACCTACGGTGAGGATCCATTTCTCACCGCGCGCTTGGGCGTCGCCTTCATCAAGGGCATGCAGGGCGAGCACCCGAAGTATCTGAAGACCCTGGCGACGGCCAAGCACTACGCCGTCCACAGCGGCCCCGAGAAGGATCGCCACGTGTTCGACGCGCGCGTGTCGAAGCGCGACCTTTACGATACCTACCTGCCGCATTTCGAGGCGGTCGTGCGCGAGACGAAAGTAGGCTCGTTCATGAGCGCCTACAACGCCGTCGACGGCAAGCCGGCCAGTGCCAACGACACGCTGCTCGACGAGATCTTGCGCAAGCGCTGGGGCTTCGGCGGCTACGTCGTCACCGACTGCGGCGCCGTGCGCGACATCTGGCGCAACCACAAGAAGGTCGAGACCGCCGAGCAAGCGGCGGCGGCGGCGGTCAAGGCGGGCACCGACATCGAGTGCGGGAGCGAGTTCAAGAATCTTGGCAAGGCGGTCAAGCAGGGCCTCATCACCGAGTCGGAGATCGATCGCGCCGTGACCCGGTTGTTTCTGGCGCGCTTCCGCCTGGGCATGTTCGATCCGCCCGACATGGTGCCATGGAGCAAGATCCCGTATGCGCGCAACGATGCGCCCGAACACCGCGATCTGGCTCGCCAGGCGGCGCGCGAGTCGATGGTCTTGCTGGAGAACCGCGGCGGCCTTCTGCCCATCAAGCCATCGGTGAAGAAGGTCGCGGTGATCGGACCGACCGCCGACAACGCCGACGTGTTGCTGGGCAATTACAACGGCACGCCGTCGCGACAGGTGACCATCCTCGATGGGGTCAAGGCCGAGGTGGCTGCGCGCGGCCTGGAGTTCAGCTACGCGCAGGGCTCGCCGGTGGTGGAGGCCGACGAGAGCAAGATCGCCGAGGCAGTGGCCACGGCGAAATGGGCCGACCTGGTGGTGCTGGTCCTCGGCCTGACACCGCGCGAGGAGGGCGAGCAGGGCGCAAACAAGCTGAATCCGGCGGGCGATCGCAAGGACATCGGTTTGCCGGCCATCCAGGACAAGTTGATGCGGGCGGTGGTTGCGGCCGGCAAGCCGGTCGTGCTGGTGCTGACCGGCGGTAGCAACCTCGGCATCCCATGGGCGAAAGCGAACTTGTCGACGATCCTGATGAGCTGGTACTCGGGAGAGGAGGGCGGCGCGGCTGTGGCCGAGGTGCTGTTCGGCAAGGCCAGCCCGGCCGGACGCTTGCCGGTGACCTTCTATGCATCGGCCGAGCAGTTGCCGGATTTCTCGGATTACTCGCTCAAGAACCGCACCTACCGCTACTTTACTGGCGAGCCGCTGTGGGCTTTCGGTCACGGCATGAGCTACGCGACGGTGAAATATAGCGGCCTCAAGCTTGTCCCGGCCCGGTTACAACCTGGCCAGACTGCCTATGTCTCGGTCGATGTGCACAACACGTCGAAGGTCGATAGCGACGAGGTGGTGCAGCTCTACGTCAGTGATGACAAGGCGTCGGTCCCGGTGCCGATGCGATCGCTGGCGGGTTTTCGTCGGGTGCCGGTGGCAGCCGGAACCCACAAGGTGGTGACCTTCACGCTCACGCCGCGCCAGCTGAGCATCGTCAACGAAGACGGCCAGCGCATCGTCGAAGCGGGCAGGTTC
>JANPCZ010000201.1:0-35367 GCA_031431215.1 Myxococcales bacterium | reverse complement strand
AAGAAACTGGCGGCGCGGCCCGGGCGGGGCGAGCATCGCGGGCGTGTTGCGTCTTACCGACGTGGGCCTGCGGCGGGCGGGGCGCATGGTGCTCGACCAGGTGTCGCTGTCAGTCGATGCGGGCGAGCTGTTGTTGGTGGTGGGGCCGCGCGGCGGCGGCAAGACCTCGCTGCTGGCGGTCGCGGCGGGGGCGCTGCAGCCCGAGCGCGGCACGGTCGAGCTCGGCGGACGCGACGTCGGGCGCCTGCAACGGGCGTCGCTACCGTTCGTCCGCCGCAACATCGGCTACCTGCCGCCGCAGCCACCCCTGATCTCGGACGAAACCGCCCTTGAGAACGTGATGCTCGCCCTGGCGGTGCGTGGGGCCTCGATCGCGACGGCCTGGGACGAGGCCGGCAGCGCGCTCGCTGATCTGGGCGTCGGTGACACCGCCCAGGTTCTGGTGCGCCGCCTGTCAGCCGGCGAGCGCCGCCTGGTGGCGCTCGCCCGCGCGCTCGCTGGCGCGCCCGTGCTGGTGGCACTCGACGATCCGACTGCGGGCCTGGGCGCGGCCGACCGCAAGCTGGTCGCCACCGCGATCCGCGGCGCGCGCGCCGGTGGCGCGGCGGTCCTGTGCGCCACCACGGACGACGCGCTGGCCGACGCCTTGTCGGCGGCGGGCGGCCGTCGCGCCACCCTGGAAGCCGGCCGACTGAGCGGCGGCGCCGCGGTGATAAGCCTGGTCGGCGCGGCGAGAAGCGCGGGCGACCAGCACGAAGCGGCGGACAGCAGCGACGCGCCGGCGGTTCCCGACGCGGAGAAGTCGTCGTGACCGTCGCCTGGATCCTGCGGCGCACCCGGCGCGGCATCAGCCGCCACCGCGCCGGGCTATTCGCCCTGATGCTGTCGTTCACGGCGCTGGCGACGCTGGCGGGTGTGGGGTGGCTTGGTCGCAGGGCCCACGCCGCGTGGGCGCCGCTGGTGCAGCGCAATGTGCATGTCATCGCCTACCTTCGCGACGACGTGAGCGCGGCGCGCGCCCAGGCGCTGGCCGAACTGCTGCGTCGGCTGCCCGGGGTCGAGACCGTGGGCGCCATCGATTCGGCGACGGCGATGCGCCGGTTGCGATCGCAGACCGGATCACTCAGTGGCTCAGAAAGTCTCGATTCACTGCTCGCCGGCGTGGAGGACGGGTTCTTGCCGGCCTCGCTGGAGATCGGACTTGCCCCGACGCCAGGTCTGGCGCTGCGAATCCGCGACATCGACGAGCATCTGCGCCGGCTGCCCGACGTCGTGGAAACCGACGCCATGCTGGACGGCGTGTCGCGCCTGACGTCGTGGCTTGAGCTGGTCACATGGATCTCGGTGGCGGCGCTGGTGCTGGCCGGAGGCGGCGCATTCTCGGCGCTGTGCTGGTCGCTTGGCCGCGCCCGGGTCCGGCGGCGCGAGGAGGCGGCCGTGCTTTCGTTCCTGGGCGATACCGGCCCTGGTATCCGCCTGCCGGCGCGGGTGGCGGCGTCCGCCTCGGCCCTGCTCGGGGTGGGCGCCGGGCTAGCCACTGCCGCGCTCTTGTTCCGGACGCTGTCCGCGTCGCTGCCGGGAGCCATCGCCGCCGTGGCCGCGACCGCGCCACCCGCATTCCGCCTGGTCGAGGTCGTGCCTGCCCTCGGCGTCGCGCTGCTCGCAGGCGCCGTGGTGGGCGGCATTGCGACGCCGCTGCCGAGGGACGGCCATGCTGGCGGTTAACGCCGTCGTCACGCTGGCGATCCTGGCCACGCAGGGCAGCTCGCCCGCGCGCGCCGCATCGAGTGCCGCGCACGGCGACGACGACGCGCCCACGTTCCTGGATCGCCTGCGCGTGCGGGAGGAATCGCTTGCCGAACGACGCGGAAGCTCGCTTGCGCAGGCCCGCCAGCAGCTGTGGGCCGCCTACCGACTGGGCCGCCGGCGTGACATCGGATTTCTCGCCCTGCCCGAGCGACGTCTGGACGACGCCCAAGCCCAGGATCTTGCACTGCGGGTCGCCGGCCGCAGCCTGGCCGAGGCCCGCGCCTACGCGCGCGAGCTCGAACAGGTCCGGGGCGAACGCGCTCTGATGGAAGCACGCTCCGCGCAGCTCGCCGCCGATGCCGGCGATCCCTTGCCCGCCGGCCCGCCCGGGACGCGCATCCGTTCGCCCCGCCTGCGCGCGCCGGTCAAGGGCACCATGGTGGCGGCGCCCGGCGAGCGGGTGGACCCGGCCAGCAAGGTGGCGCTGCACACCGAGGGCGTCCAGATCCTGGCCCGCATGAACCAGCCCGCAATCGCCGCAGCCGGGGGCGTGGTGCGCGCCGCCGTGGCCCTACCCCAGGGTGGCTTCGCGGTCGCGCTCGCGCACGCCGACGGCTGGGTCAGCATCGTCAGCGGCCTGCGCGAGCTCTACGTGTCGCCCGGCGAGCCGGTCGAGGGTGGTCAGACGCTCGGTCTGGTCGGGCGCAACCTCGATGGCGCGCCGGTAGTCACCGTCGAGATCTGGCACCGCCGACGCCCGGTTGATCCCCGCCGACTGCTGCGCTGATGGGCATGTTCTGGCCGCCGCATTAGAATGCGCGCCATGGCACGTTTTCGATCGGGAGGTTCTCGTGCGGCGCTGACGGCGCTCGCTGTGCTCGCGGCCTTCGGTGCCGGGGTGGTGTTCAGCCGGCCGCTGTCGGCTGGGCGGTTCGATCCGTACAAGAAGCTGGGTGTGTTCACCAAGGTGCTGGCGTACATCGAGAACAACTACGTCGAGGACATCACCGAGACCGACTTGATGTACGGCGCCGCGCGCGGGCTCACCGACGTCCTCGATCCGCACTCGCGCTTCATGGATCCGGACGAGTACGACCGCCTTCGCAAGGACACCGAGGGCGAATCCGAGATCACCGGCATCGGCGTCGATGTCGAGAAGAGCAAGCGCGGCCTGATCGTCGTCTCGCCCATCGAGGGCTCGCCGGCCGCGCGCGCTGGCGTCGAGCCCGGCGATCTGATCGTCAAGATCGACGGCACCGACGCGGCTTCGCTCGACTGGGACGACGCCATCGCCCGCATCAAGGGCCCGCCGGGCAGCGACGTGGTCCTGACCATCGACCGCCGCGGCCGCGACATCGTGCTGCGCATCCGGCGCGACAAGTTCGAGGTCAAGACTGTCGAGGGCCGCGTGATCGAGGACGGCTTCGGCTACGTCAAGCTGCGCATCTTCGCCACCAACACCGAAAGCAAGATGCAGGAAGCCCTGGAGGACATCAAGCGGCGCACCGATCGGACCGGTGGCCTCAAGGGGCTGGTGCTCGACATGCGACGCAACCCGGGCGGCTTGCTTGAGCAAGGGGTACGCGTCGCCGATCGCTTCGTGTCCGAGGGCCTGCTGGTGCGCACCGTCGGCAAGGGCGGCAAAGAGCTCGACCGGCAGATGGCGCACAGCAAGGGCTCCTGGTCGGGCTTCCCGATGGTGGTGCTGGTCGACGGCGCCACCGCCTCGGCCGCCGAGATCGTCGCGGGCGCCCTGCAGGACCACCAGCGCGCCCTGGTGCTGGGAACCCGCACGTTCGGCAAGGGGTCGGTCCAGCAGGTCATGACCATCGACGGCTGCGGGGCCAAGCCGTGCGGGCTCAAGCTGACCACGTCGCGCTACTACACCCCGAACGGCCGGTCGATTCAGAGCCAAGGCATCACGCCCGACATCGAGGTCGGTACCATGCCCCCGCCGGACACCGCCGACGACGAGATGCCGCGCGAGCAAAGCTTCGAGCGCCACCTGAAGAACGAGCAGGGCGAAAAGCCGCGCGTCAGGAAGCGCCTACCCGACTACCAGCTGCAGACCGCGCTCGACACCTTGAAAAGCTGGGCCGTGTTCCAGAAGCAGTCTGGTAAAAAGAACTGATCGGACCCACGATTCACCTTCCGGAGGCCCCGCGATGTCGATCTCGATGATCAAGTGCAGCAAATGTGGCCACGAGAACCTGCCCAGTTTCCCGACCTGCTCGCGCTGTGCGAGCCCGCTGGCCGGCGGCGGCGCCGGTCCCGGCATGTCGGGCGCGCCCATCGGTGCATCCCCTCAGGACGAGTACGCGCGCCTGATGACCAGCCGCCAGGTCGCGGCCCGGCGCAACCGCATGGTGTACATGACCGTGGGACTGCTGGCGATCGGGGTGGTCGGCTTCAAGCTGTACCAGGACCGCACCAAGAAGAACCGGGTCACCGAGAAGCTGGCGTTCTTTGAGCGCTGGGCCGAGCTCGAAAAGCGCGAGACCGGGTCGTTCTGGAACTGCGTGATGTCGAGCGAGGTCGACATCAACATGTTCGCCAACGCCAACCAGGTCCAACAAAAGGTCGAGGCCGCGTATTTCACGCAGCAGAAGACCTTCGCCGATTACCTCATCAGCGAGTGCGTGCCCAAGATCGAGCGCGCCCGCCAGGCCATCGGTGCGCTGTCCGATGCGCCCGCCGAGCTCGGGCCACCGGTGGCCGCATACAGCGCCACGTTGCCCAAACTACAGACCGGCCTTGAGGCCTACGCCGACCGGGTCAAGAACCGCAAGGACCTCAAGGACGTCGATCAGCTGATCCAGGAGATGGGCGGCGCCTGGCACGCGAGCCCATCGCCCTCGCCCGAAGGCGTCGGCTTCGAGAAGTTCCTGTACTGCGCGATCCCCGGCCTCGACAAGTTCAAGGACGCGCAAGCGGTGCTCGAGTTCCTGGCCGACACCTGCTTCAAGAAGGATCCGGTCGCATTCATGACCCGCGTGCGCAAGGACTGCGGGCCGCTGTTGCAGCAGCTTGACCCCAAGCCCGCGACTCCCAAGACCTGGGCGGCGTCGCGCAAGAAGCTGTACGAAGAAGAAGCCCGCCAGCTACAAGCGTGGGAAAGCTGTGGCAAGAAGTCGCGCAAGGGCGCGAAGGCCGACGATCTGGCCGACTTCCTGGTCGCCGTGGGCGACTACATGGCTGGCCGCGCCGGCGTGGCCAAGGCCGCGAAGGAAATCGAAGCTTCCGCCAAGTGACCGCGAGCGCCTGGCGCTGTTGCCGTGGCGGCCCGGTAGCGCGACGGCGTCATGCCGCGTTCGCGGCGAAACTGGTGCGAAAAGTGGCTCTGATCGTAAAAGCCAGTCTGCTGGGCCACTTCGCTTATCGGTAGGTCAGTGGTCGCAAGCAACTGGCAGGCGGCCTGCACGCGGATGCGGGTGATGTACTTGCGCGGCGTGGTGCGGAACTTGCGCTTGAACTGGCGCTCGAACTGGCTGAGCGACAGGTCCACCTTGGCCGCCAGCGACGCGACGGTCAGGGGTAGGGCGTAGTCGCTCATGATGGTCTCGATGACCGGCGCCATGGCGAAGAACCGCTGGTTGGTCGAGTGCATCTTCTTGAGATCGCGCGTGACCCCGGCGACCCCGATGACCCGGCCGCGCCGGTCGAACACCGGCGTCTTGGTGGTGTCGAACCAGTCGACCGATCCGTCGGTGTTGCGCACAAGCTCGATGCGATCGACCAGCGCCTCACCGGTGGCCAGCACCGTGCGATCGTCGCTCATGTAGGTCGCCGCCAGCTCAGCCGGAAAGAAATCGCTGTCGCGCCGTCCGATGACGTTGGCCTGACTCTTCTCGCCCACCAGGGCGACCAGCGCCTGGTTGCACAGCACGAAGCGGCCGTGGGCGTCCTTCACCCAGAAGTACACGTCGGGTACGAGATCGAGCAACCCCTCGATGCCGCGCACCAGATCCATGCGCTCGACGAAACGTTGTCGCAACCGCCGGTCGTCCGCCATGACGCCGATTCTATACAAATTTGCGAGGCTTCCCTCCAAGACTTGCGGCCCGACGCCGGGCTAGCGTTCCGCAGCGTAGTTAGGCAGGCACGGAGGTGAACCATGAAGTACGGCATGAACATGCTTCTCTGGTCGAACGACGTTAGTGGTGACGAAATGGTGCCGGTGTTCGAGCGCATCAAGGCGATGGGCTACGACGGCGTCGAGATTCCGATCTTCAATCCCGAGCCGCGGGCGTTCGCGCGCCTGGCGCAGACGCTCGACGGCTTCGGCCTCGCCCGCACGGCCATCACGGTGCGCAGCGCCGAGCACAACCCCATCAGCCCCGACGCGGCGGTGCGCAAGCACGGCGTCGACCAGATGAAACGCGTGCTCGAGTGCTGCAAGGTCCTGGGCGCTGACCTGCTGGCCGGGCCCAACTACGCGGCGCTGGGCGTGTTCAGCGGACGCGGCCCGACACCCGACGAGTGGAAACGCGGCGTCGACAGCGTGCGCCTCATGGCCGAGGACGCCGGCAAGGTCGGTGTGACCCTGGCGCTCGAACCGCTCAACCGCTTCGAGACCTATCTGCTCAACAGCGCCAAGGACGCCACCCGCTTCGTCGCCGACGTCGGCCACCCGCGCTGCCGCATGATGTACGACACCTTCCACGCCCACATCGAGGAGAAGGACATCGAGTCCGCCATCGAGAGCTGCGCGCGGGTCATGGCCCACGTCCACATCTCGGAGAACGATCGCAGCACGCCGGGCAAGGGCCAGATCGACTGGCGCCGAACGTTCGCAACCTTGAAGAACGTCGGCTACGACGGCTGGCTGACCATCGAGGCGTTCGGGACGCGGCTAACCGCGCTGGCCGCCGCCACGTGCATCTGGCGCCGCATGTTCGACAACGAGGACCAGGTCGCGCGCGAGGGCCTGCGCTTCATGAAGCGCAACTGGGAAGGCCGCAAGAGCCGCGCCGTCCCGCTGGCCCCTGGCGCCAGCGCCTGACGCCCGCCTTACGCGACGTCGGGGCGGTCAGTCTCGAAGCAGACCCGGCCTTGCACACAGCGCTCGCCGTGGCAGGGCCTGTCGTCGGGGCCGAGCTGCTTGAACGTTTGCGTGCACCACCAGGTGGTGACGTCGTAGGGCAGCGAGTTCGGATCCTGGTTCTGCAGGCGCTGCTTGCCGTCGGGATCGGGGTCATTCATGTTGACCACCATGCCCTTGGTGCGCACGTGGCGGCACAGATCGTTGAACACCTGTGGGGCGTGCCGGGACTGTTTGCGGTTCGTGCTTTTCGCCATGATCAACCTCCCGCGCTCGCGATCTCAGGCAGGCCAGCCGCAGCAAGGATGGCCCGCTTGAGGATGGTTTTTCCCAGGGCAATCTTGTAGCCGTTGTCGTCCAGCGGCCGCGCCTTGGCGAACGCCGCCTCGGCCGCCTTGGCAGCAAAGGCCGCCGTCACGCGCTGACCCTTGAGCGCGTCCTCGACCGCGGTCACCCGGTACGGCACCGCCGCCACCGAGCCCAGGACGACTCTGGCCGACTTGACGGTCGCACCGTCGAATTCCAGCACCACCGACGCCGACACCAGCGCCCAGTCGTTGGATTCTTTCTCGACCGCCTCGCGGTACGCCGTCTTCATGGCCTTGGCCGCCGCCGGCACCACGATCTCCGTGATGATCTCGCCGGGCGCCAGCACGGTCTCCTTGGTGATGTCCTTGCTGGTCGGCACAAAGAACTCGTCGATGGCAATGCGACGCATGTTGGTCACCACCGTCGCACCCAGCGCGTACAGCGGCGACGCCAGCGACGAGGCGCTGACCACCGCGCAATCCACGTTGTCGAACAGCGCGTGGTACTTGTTCTCGCCTTTCTGGGCGTAGCACATGTCACCGCCCTTGCGCGCGCACGGGAACGTGCTGCTGCGGAAGTACCAGCAGCGCGGCCGCTGCGCGATGTTGCCGCCCACCGTGGCCACATTGCGGATCTGCGGCGTCGCCGCCTGTCCCGCCGCCTGCGCCAGCGCCGGCGGCACCTGCTCGCTCACCGCCAGGTCCGCCAGCGTGCAGAGCGCCCCGATGTGGACGCCGTCGTCCTTGCTGCTTATCGCGCGCAGCGCCGGTCCAGTTATCGACAACAGATTCACCAGACGCTCGGGCTGGGTGATGTTGCCCTTCATGAGATCGAGCAGGTCAATGCCGCCCGCCTTGATGACCGCGCCCTTTTCCTTGGCCGCCTTGGCTGCCTCGTCGATGGATCCGGGCAACACGTACGCGAAGCTCTTCATGGCCATGGGATTAGCCCTTTCCTTTCACGGCGGCTTTGGCTTCCGCCAGCGCCGCCAGCACCCGGTCGGGCGTGATCGGCAGCGAGCGGACGCGTGCCCCGGTGGCGTTGAACACCGCGTTGCCGATGGCCGCCGCGGTCGGGATGTTGGCGGGCTCGCCGATGCCCATCATGCCGCAGTTGTTGCCGGCGTTGGCCAGGTCGAAAGCCACCGCCACGATCTCGGGCATGTCGACCGGCCCGGCGATCTTGTACGTGTTCAGGTCGGCGTTCATCTGCACGCCGTAGTTCTTGTCGAGCACGTGGTTCTCATGCAGGGCGTACGACAGTCCCTGGATCACCCCGCCTATCATCTGGCTCTCGAACAGCAGCTTGTCGATGACCCGGCCGGCGTCCTGGACCGACACCACCTTGATGACCCGCACGTTGCCGGTCTCGGTGTCGACCTCGACCTCGGCGAACTGACAGCCGTGCGCCAGGTTCTTGTAGAACTCGTAGTTCTTGCCGCGCACCCCGCGCTCGCGGATGGGCTCGTTGCCGATGAGAGCGCAGGCTTCCTCGAAGGTCATGCGCTGACCCTTGCCAGAGATGAGTCCGCCTTCGAGCCCTAGGTCCTTGGCATCGACGCCCAGTTTCTTCGCCGCCAGCGCGATCAGGCGCTGCTTGGCCTGGTAGGCGCCATTGCGCGACGCCGGCCCGATGGACGGAGCGGTCTTCGATCCACCTGACCCGGGGCCGACCGGCCAGCGCGTGTCGCCGAGCGAGACCTTGATCTTCTCGGGCCGCAAGCCCAGTTCCTCGGCGACAACGGTCGCCATCACGGTGCGCGTGCCGGTGCCGATGTCCTGCGCGCCGTTCAACACCTCGACAGACCCATCCTTGTGGATGACGACATCGACCTCGGCGCCGGGTCCGCCCATTTGCCGCCAGATCGAGGACGCCATGCCAAGTCCGCGCTTGACGATGCCGCCCAGCTTGCCAGGAACCTTCTGCCGCCGTTCACTCCAGCCGATCTTCTGGGCGCCGAGGTCCCACTGGGCCACGTAGACCTCGTCGTCGTTGTTTTTCTTGCGCAGTTCCAGCGGGTCCATGCCGATGGCGTGGGCGCAATCGTCAAGCAGGCACTCCATGGCCCAGATGCCCTGCGGATGCCCGGGCGCGCGCATCGAGGTCGATGGCCCCGAATTCGTGAACACCGCCGTCTCGGACTTGACCTTCTCGCCCAGCAAATAGATGGTCGGGTTGGCCGCGCCGGAGCCTCCTTGCGACACGCCGCCGGTGCCGTGGTGCTCGACCTGCCAGGCGACCACCTTGCCGTCGCGCGCGACGCCTGCCTTCATCTTCTGCACCGACGCTGGCCGCTGCCCACCCGTGGTGTGCTCGTGCTCCCGCGTGACCATGCACTTGACCGGCCGCTTGGTTTGTCGGGCCAGCTCGATCGCCGCCATGCCCGACGGCGCGAGATGCATCTTCGAGCCGAAGCCGCCGCCGACCATCTCGCACAACACGCGGACCTTGCTGTCGGGCAGCTTCGACAGCTTGACCGCGTCGCCCTTGACGCCAAAGGTGGACTGCGTGCTGGCGTACACCAGCAGCGAGCCGTCCTTCTCGAACATCGCCAGCGTGCCGTGCGGCTCGAGCGACGAGTGGGTCTGGATCTGCGTCGTGTACGTGCCCTCGACCACCTTGGCTGCGCCCTTGAGCGCCGCGTCCACCTTGGCTTGCTCGCCGGTGAGCTTGGCCGGCTTCAGATTCTGCTCGCCCTCGAACACCGCTGGCGCTCCAGGCTTCAGGGCGGCTGCGATGGTGGTCGATACCGGACGCCGCTCGTACTCGATCTTGACGGCAGCGATGGCGTCCTCGGCCTCCTCCTCGCTCTCGGCCGCGATGGCCAGGATCTCGTCACCGTGGTACGGCAGCGCGCGGCCCGCCTCCTTGAACACGTAGACGCCCTTCACTCCCGGGAGGGACTTCGCCTTTGCGTAGTCGAGCGACTTCAGGCTAGCCGACCCCCATGGCGCGTGCAGGATCTTGGCCCACAGCATGCCGGGCGGGTGCTGATCGTAGGTGTACTTGGCGCGACCGGTGACCTTGAGAGCACCGTCGACCCGTGGCACGTCGGTGCCCACCACCCTGAGCTTCGCATCGAGACCCCATGGCGCTGGCTCGCCGTCCGGGATGTTGACCTCGATCTCCTTCGAAAAGCCGCGGAAGCCGACCTTGGTTTTCAGCTTGGGCATGGCGTTCTCCTAGATTTCCTTGGCCGCAGTTTGCACCGCCGCGAAGATGCGCGTGTACGTGCCGCAGCGGCAGATGTTGCCGGCGAGACCCTGCTTGATCTGCGTGAGGCTGGGCGTCTTGTTGTGATCGAGCAAGGCCTTGCACGCCATCACCATGCCCGGGGTGCAGAAGCCGCACTGAAGCCCGTCGTGTTTGACGAACGCCGCCTGCAGCGGGTGCAACTTGTCGCCGCTGGCCAGACCCTCGACCGTCGCCACCTTCTTCCCGACCGCGTCCACCGCCAGCATCATGCACGAGTTGACCGCCTTGCCGTCCAGCAGCACGGTGCAGCCGCCACAGCCGCCGCGATCGCAGATCTCCTTGGCCCCGGTGAGATCGAGGTGGTTGCGCAACGCCCGCAGCAACGTCACCCGCGGCTCGATGGTGACCTTGCGGTCCTGACCGTTCACGTTCAAGACCACCGCCGCCTTCTTCGGGCTCAGCGTCTTGGCCTTGCCCTCGGCGGCTGCCGAGGCGGCGCGGCCGGCCAGCGCAACGCCACCGGCGGCTCCGACGCTGCCGATGAAGCCACGGCGGCTGACGCCTTGAGGTGGGCTAGCTGCTTTGCCGGAGCGGAGTTGCTTCTTGCTGGTTGTCTTCTTGGCTGTCTTGTTCGCCATCACTTACCTCCGAAGTCGAGGCCTGCGCGGCCCCTTTATGGTGTCGGATGATGCCGGCCAGAATCGAAACCGCTATCTCCGCGGGTGTCTCACCACCGATGGCAATGCCCAGCGGCGCCTCCACCCGCCCAAGGTCCGCATCGTTCACGCCCCGCTGGCGTAGCCGCGCGAACATCTCCTTCTTCTTCAGCTTGCTGCAGATGAGTCCGACGTAACCCGAAAAACCACGAACGCAGTTATACAGAATGTCCGTATCGATGCGGTGGGAATAACCCACGATGATCACGTGTGAGAAAGCGCTCAGTGCGTCCGGCCCGCTGGGATGTTCGGCCGGAAAGAAGTCCTCCGGCCGGGCGAAGAACAGTTGCCGTGCGCCGGGAAAGCGCTCACGCGAGGCGAACTCGGCGCGGTCGTCGAGCACCGAATAGACGTACTCGAGCTGATCGCACAGGCGCGCGACCTCGAGACCGACGTGGCCTCCGCCGCAAATGAGGATGTGCGGAACCGCAGCCATGTACTCGACCAGGACCTCCAGTCGCCCCCCGCACAGGCTGTCGAGAGCGCCGGGCCGATAGTACGCGAGATCGAAGCTGCGCAAGCCGCCCTTCTTGTCGACCAAACACTGGCGCGCCAACGCCTTGGTCTTCTCTTCCAGCCCGGCGCCGCCCACGGTGCCGAATTGCGCGCCGTCGGCGGTCACGATCATTTTCGCGCCCGCCTTGCCGGGCACGCTGCCCTTGGCGCTGACGACCGTGCACAATGCGAACGGCACGCCAGCGTCGAGGAGTTCCAGCGCCTTGCGCATCACCTTGCGGGAGATCTCCATTCGAGCCCGGAACACTACTACCGGAGGCGCGCGTCGTGTGCCAGCAGGCGCGTGAGACATCGCACATGATCCGCGGGCGTGTCCATGTCGATGAGGACGCGATCGTCGTCGACCTCGTGGTAGGCGGCCCGATCGGCATGCCGGGACATCAGCGAGCGGGCCGACGCGCCCTCGGGCAGCGCCAAGAACTCGGGCACCAGCGCGACGTCGACCAGCACCGGATGGCCACGGCGACCACCGAACGACAGGAAGAACCAGGACGCGCCCGCCGAGCGAGTTGCGAACCCGGCAATGAGCGCGCGCACGTCCTCGGGCCGCACCAGAGGAAAGTCCACCGGATAGATGAGGAAGCCAGTGATTGCTGGTCCCACCGTTGCGCTTGCACCGACGCGCGAGCTGAGCCGACCCAAGCCGGCTAGCAGCGACGACGTCTGCCCGAGCTCGGGCCGCGGGTTGATCGCCACGTCCACCGGCAGCCGCGCCGACTCGATGGCCGCTAGAACCTCTGATGCCGGGGCGACGACCACGATCGGCCGGCCAGCGCCCGCGGCACGACATGTATCGAGCGCACGTTCGAGGCAGGTGCGGCCCGCGAGATCGAGCAACGCCTTGGGCCGGCCCATGCGCATCGACGCGCCGGCGGCCAAGATGATGGGACGGATGCTCTCCCCGAACACGCGACCATAAGAACACAAGCGCAGCCACCCTCGCAGGCTGGCCATGTGCGGCAGTGCGCCACCCAAGCGTCGCTGGCCGCGAAAACCGTCCCGCTCAGCCGTTGCTCGGCCGGGTGGGTACGTGTAGCCTCCGCCGGCCCGTCTCCCCGAGTCCTCCCGCAAAGGAGCAGACCTCTTCATGTTCGTCGTTTTTGAAGGCATCGATGGCAGCGGCAAGACAACCGTATCGAACAAGGTGGCGGGCAAGCTGCGCGACACCGGGCTGCACGTCGAACATCTGCGCGAGGGCGGCAAGTTCGCGTCAAGGGTCACCCAGGCCATCCGCGAGTTCGGGCGCGACTCGCGCAACTTCGATCTGACTCCGCAGGCCGAGTTCTTCCTTTACGTCACCCGCGACGTGCAGCTACTCGACGAGATGACCCGGCCGGCGCTGGGCAAATCCGACATCGTGATCGCGGACAGGTTCCTGTACAGCGCGGAGATCATTGGACGCTTTGGCCGCGACCTGCCCGAGGCGTGGGTTCGGCCGGTGCTGGCGGCGGCGGCGCGGGACCTCGAGCCCGATCTCGTCATCCTGGTCGACATCGATCCACACATCGCGCGCGCGCGGCGGCGGGTGGCCAAGGTGATGACCTCTGACAAGCGGCCGCCGTCGCGCAAGGGCCTGTCCGGCGTGGGCATGCAGCAGCGCTTCCGGGCCGGCTACCGCGAGCTAGCCGCGCGCGAGCCGCAGCGCTGGGTCGTGGTCGATAACGATCAGGATCTCAGCCTGACCGTGGAACGGGTATTCGCCTTGATCGAGGACGCCTACAAAGGCGGCGCGCCGGCCGCCATCGAGCGCTTTCGCAAGGACGCCATCACCGCACCGCACCGGACGCCGGTGCCACTTTCGACCGCCCAGGATGCCCTCGCGGAATTCCTCCGCCGCGTCGATCAGCGCGCCGTGCGCGAGCCCCATGTGGCGGCGTACCTGCTCGGCGGCCTGTTCGGCGCCGGCGCGGACCAACGGCGCAAGCAACTGGCGGATTCCGCCAGCGACATGATTCTTTCCGGGCTGTCGGGCCTGACCGATCCGGTGTCGTGGGAGCTGCGTGACTTGCTCAAGGCCAAGCACCCGGGGCGCGTGGCGCGAACGCTGGGGTCGCTCGCCCGGCTCCATCCGAGGGCGCCTGCCCTGCGCGCTGAGCTGGGTAAGAGCGTGCCGGTCGACGTGATGCTGTCGATGGACAGCTGGGACAGCGACGAGGCGTGGGCGCTGCGCGATCGCCTGTGGGGTGAGTTTTCCGACGTGGTGGTGGGCTCGCTGCTGCGCATCGACACGCCGCGGGCGTGGGCGCTACGCGAAAAGTGGCTGGCGAGCAAGGACGCCGCCGCCTTCACCGTGTACGAGAACGCGCGGGTCATTTGCAAATCAATAAGCGGACTCGACACCGATCGCGCCTGGGACATCCGCAAGGGAGCGCGCGACGAAGCGCCCATTTCGGTGGTTGCATCGCTCAAGGGGATGATGAGCGACAAGGCCTGGAAGTGGCGCGATCGTTACCTCGAGCGCGCCCCCAAGGCGGTGTTCGACACCATCTCCGAGGTCGACGATGCGCGCGCCTGGGACATGCGTGAGCGCCTGGTCGGACGCTGCAAGGAGGCGGTCGATTCGATGTTCGGGCTCGACGGCGAGCGGGCCTGGAAGCTGCGGCAGGGCTTCGCGGATGTCTGGCCGTCAACCGTGGTCAAGAGCCTGGGCGCGCTGTCTTCGACGCCGCCCGGGATCAAACTCATCGAGCGGCAACTGCGCCGCTATGCCGACAATATCTCGCTGTTGAAGCACGCCGCCGCCATCGCGCTCGGCGCCCACCTCGACCCGGAGTTGGGTGTAGACTAGTTGGTTTGGCGGGTCCGTTGGTCTGCCTTCCTCATTACAGTTCTGAGGTGTCGAATCTCCGGTCCGGGTCCGTCTGTCAGGATTCACCCAATCTTTTCTTAGACTCCCAATAGGAAGTGAGGACGATCATGAAGCGTTTAAGCGGATTTGCTCTGGCGGTTGCTTTCGTAGGCGCAACCTCCCATCTGGGCTGTGGCACGGGTGATGGAGCTGAAGCCACCCCGATGGCCGGCAGCGGAGGCGTGCCGGCGAGCGGTGGTTCGGGCTCTGGCAGCGGCGGCAGCACGCCTTCCGGCGGCACAGGCGGCGGCACGATGCCCGCCGCGGGTGCAGGCGGTCGCGGTGGGACTGGTGGCGCGATGGCGATGGCGGGATCGGCCGGTACTGCCGCCACCTGCGCGGGCAACGTCTACTTCCCGTTCAAGGTCGGCAACGAGTGGACCTACGACGTGATCGAGTTGGGCGTCAAGTCGACGAAGTCGTCGAAGATCATACGCATCGAGGCGGTGCCGGCGACGCTGCCAGCGGGTGTGCCGGCCACCCTGAAGGGCAAGATGGCATTCCGGGTGGAGACCAAAAAGGGCGTCGGAGATCTGACCGTATCCTGGCAAGCGGTCGATGCCATGCGCGTCGTCCGCTACGCCGAACAGTCGTACGCGACGGCGGCGGTGGCGGGCATGGTGCCAACCGTGGTCAACCTGACCGAGTACTGGGATCCCTCCAAGCTGCGCTTCGACGAGACCAAGATCGTGGTGGGAACCAAGTGGATGGAGAGCTACAAGGAAGGGCAGATCCAGCCGAACGTGGCCGTCGCGCCGGCCACCGCCCGCACCGATGACTGGACGGTCGTCGCCGAGGAAATGGTCACGGTTCCCGCCGGCACCTACAAGGCCATCAGGGTCAACAAGGTAACCAAGACCATGGGTTCAGCGGGCAACAAGACCTGGTGGTTCGCGCGTTGCGTGGGCAAGATCAAGGAAGAAGGCGGTCTGACCGAGTTGCTGTCGAAGGTGACCCTGGTTCCATGACCGGTTCCTCGACCAGGCGGGCATGAGCACAGGCGGCAAGGCGGTGGCAACGGAGCGTCCGCCCTCCGACGCTGACGCCGAGATGACCGCGGAGCGCGACGAGGTCAAGTACCTCGTCGCTTCCGAGCAGGTGCAGGCGTTTGCCACCGCGATGTCGAGGCACCTGCCGCACCACCGCTTCACCGGCGAGGGCGCCAACACCCTGCCCAAGCCGCGCCACTTCGTGACGACGATCTACTTCGATACGCCGTCACGCAACCAGTACAAGGCGTCACGGGAGGATCACGAGCACAGCCTCAAGATGCGCGCCAAGGAGTACTACGATCTGCATCCGTCGCTGGCTGAGCTTGCGACTGATCCCCGGCAGATCGTGAAATTCCAGCCAGTCTTGTGGCTGGAGCTGAAATTCAAGGACGGCACCAAGACCGGCAAACGCCGCATCGGCATCCCCAAGAAGCAAGTGCCTGAGTTCTTCGGCAAGGGTCGCATCACACCCGAGATGATCGCCATCCAGCAGAAGGAATACGGGGCCAATGGCGAGCGAGTGCTGCGCGAGATCGCCGACTACGTTGGCCGCTACGGCGAGCCTTTCCAGGCCGACTGCCTGGTCAATTATCGGCGCTTGCCGTGGCAGGACGACGACGGCCATCTGCGCGTGACCCTGGACGTGGGGCTGGAATTCTTCGCGCCACCGCCGGATCTGTGGCAGCGCAACCACGCGCTCGTACGCGAGACCCTGGGTGCCACCAAGGGCCGGCAGCCAGCGGCCGTGCTAGAGGTCAAGACCCACGGCGAGTTGCCGGCCTGGATGACCGACCTGATGACCACGGTGGGCGCACAGCGCTCGGGGATCTCGAAGTTCGAGGAGGCGTCGCAGGCGGTTCATGGCTGAGCGCCGCGCCCTCCGTCGCTGGCGCCTGGGCCTGGCCTGGGGATTGTCGGCGATCTTGATCGGCGGCTACTTCCTGCTGGGCAACGACGACGAGCCGTCGGCGGCGACTGTCCCCAAGATCGACGACGCCGCGGGCACGGCGACCGCGGACGGGCGCCTGGAGATCCTCGAAGTGCTGCCGTCGGACCCCAGCCCGGGCGCTGCGGTGGTCATTCGCATCGCCGGCCAGTCGAGCAAGCCGGGCGCGCCGCCGGTGGCCGCCAGCCTGGGCGGCAAGGCCTTCGCTGACGGCAAGCGCGCCATCGAGGTCCTGTCGCGGCAGGGCGACGCGCTGGTGGTGCGCATCCCGAAGGGCGCACGGGCGGGCAGCGGCAAGCTGCGGGTGTCACAAGGCGAAGGCAAGGACGACGACGAGTCCAAGCCCTACGACATCCGCGTCAAGCCGCTCAAGCGACAGAAGGCGGTCGGCGGCGTGCTGGGCGGGCTCGCGTTCCTGGTGTTCGGCCTGCGGACCCTGTCACGAGGCAGCCGCGCTTACACCGGCCACCGCAGCCAGGCCGTCCTGGGCCGCATCGGGCGGCGCACGTCGGCGGCCGTGGGCCTTGGCGTGCTGGTCGGCGCGGTCACGCAGTTCACCACCAGCGCCGCGGGCCTGGTGGTGAGCCTGATCGACGCGCACTTGATCGCGGTGGGCCCGGCGGTCGCGGTGCTGCTGGGGGCGCACCTGGGCGCGGCGGCGGCACCGTCGGTGCTCGGCCTGGCGGCGTCGCGCGAGGGCCTGCTGGTGGTGACCATCGGCGTGCTATGGATTTCGCTGGCGGTCGACCGGGGCAGCGAGGCGTTCGGGCGAATCATCTTCGGTTGCGGCCTGCTGTTTTACGGGCTCTACATGTTGCGCGATGGACTTGGTCCGCTGGTGGCGGATCCCGAGGTGCTGACCTACATCGATCGCTTCCACACCAACACGCTGCCCGGATTGCTCGCGTGCGTCGGCGCCGGTGTGCTGCTGGCAGCCATCCTGCAGGGGCCAGCGCCGGTGTTCGTGCTGGTGCTGGGTATCGCCCAGTCAACCGGGCGCCTAGATCCGCACAGCGCTCTCGCGGTGCTGGCGGGTACCGGCCTCGGCGGCGCCATCGCAACGGTGGTGGTGGCGTGGCCATTCGGGGCCGAGGCGCGGCGTTTCGCACGCGTGCACCTGCTGCTCGCGCTGCTTGGCACCATCTTGGTGGCGGCCACGGCGGGGCTGTGGGTCGACCTGGCCCAGGCGCTGGTCAAGGGCGCCGCCCAGCAGGTCGCCCCGGGCAAGAAGATCCTGTTGCCCAACATCGGCCGGCACCTGGTCGCCGGCTTCGCCATGTCGCAAATCGCCGTGACGCTGCTGTTGGCGCTGGTACTGCCGGGTGTGATGAAAGTGATGCAGAAGCTGGCGCCGACGGCGGCGCGGGTGCGCAAGGTGCTAACCGGCAAGGAAGGTGTGACAGCGCTGCGTGCGGGACTTGGGCGTGTGCTGAAGCTGCACCGCCAGACGCTGGAGGCAGTGAGGGATCTGTGTTTGCTGGGCCAGCGAGCGCGCGGCCGCGAGGGTGAGCACATCCTGGCCGACGCGCGCGCTGAGCTTGAGAGCCTGTTCTCGGGCGCCATGCGCAGCCCGGCGTCTCAACCCGAGCTGGTCAAGCTGCGCAAGGCGGCGCTGGCGACGTTGCAGCTGCAGCGCGCGGCCGAGGATCTGCTGGTGCACGCCGAGCGCAGCACCGAGCGCAACAGCGCGCTCGCGCCCGGTCGCGGGGCATTTCAACTCGCGCCCCGCGACGAGAACGTGCTCAAGGCCTTGCATCAACTTTTGATCGAAGGCCTGGATGCGCTCGACGTCCGCCTGACCGCCGGGCAAGCGCCCGATATCGACGACGCTCGCTCGCGCGAGATCCGGCTCAACGCCATCGAGTCGGAGGCACGCCAGGGCCTGCTGTCCGACGCCGATCGCGGTGAGCCGTCGCGGCTGATCGCGCTGCGCCTCAACAGCACCGATCTCGTCAACGCCTACGAGAGCGTCGGCAACCACCTCTACCGGCTGTACGAGGCACTGGCCGCCGAGGTGGATCAGGAAGCATCCGACGACGGTGGCGCGATGGCCGGCGGGTAGCGTCGGTCAGTCGAACTGGCCGTCTTCGAGCCTCGGTTGAGCGTGGTAGCGTCGAGCACCATGAGGCCTTGTGTCACGGTTGCCGCCGGGTCTTTCGTGCCGGCCCTGCGGTCGCAGTGTTTGGTCGCGTGCACAGTCGGTCTTGCGCTGCTTTCGTCCGGCTGCGGTGGCAGCGAAAGTGCCGCTGGTAACCGGGGATCCGAGGGTGGCACCGGGGGCGCAGCGGGCAGCCGCGGAGCGGGCGGCACCGGTGGACAGGCGACGCCCGACGGTGGAATGGACGCGGGCGGAGCCTCCGCCGATGCGGCCGCAGGCGATGCGACCGGAGCCGCCGATGTTGCTCCGGAAGTATCCAGCCCGCCCGGCGTGTGCGTGAAGGGGGCCATCGCCGTCAATGCGATGTGGCTTGCGAAGAACAGTCCCATCAAGGTGTGTGGCGACGTCACGGTCGCTGCGGGCATCACGCTCACCATCGAGCCCGGAACCACCGTCGAACTCGATGCCGGCGTCAAAATCGTCATCGCCAATGGCGGCCGCCTGCTGGCCGAGGGCACCGCCGCCAGCAAGATCACCTTCACGCACCCCGCCACATCGACCAGCAACTGGGGCAACATCATCGTCAACGGCGCGCCGGGCTCGGTGGAAACCCGGATCTCGTACGCGCATTTCGACTTCAACTCATCCGCGGTCAATGCCGCCGGCGGGGTGCCGGCTCTGCAGGCTGCTGGCGGTACTGTCGCCCTCGACCACCTGAGCTTCGGCAACGCCGCCGCGCCCTACATTCACTTGGACGGCGCGTCGTTCACCATCAGCGACTGTGTCTTCCCCACCGCCAAGGCGCCGTTCGAGCCCGTGCACGGCACCGGCGGCATCAAGAGCGGCGGCCACGGCATCTTCAACAGCTGCTTCTTCGGTGCGGTGATGGGTTACAACGACGCGGTCGACTTCACCGGCGGCAACCGGCCCGGTGGTGCCATCGTGCATTTCATCAACAACGTCTTCGCGGGCAGCGACGACGATCTGCTCGACCTCGACGGCACCGATGCCTGGGTTGAAGGCAACATCTTCATGCACGCGCACAAGAACCGCGGCACACCTGATTCCTCCACCGCGGTCAGCGGCGGCGGTGACAGCGGCAACACGTCAGAGATCACCGTGATCGGTAACCTCATCTACGATTGCGACGGCGCCGTGAACCTGAAGGAAGGCAACTTCTACACCCTCATCAGCAACACCATCGTTCATCAGAATCATGGCGCTGGTAACGACACGGATGGTGCCGTCTTGGTCCTGGCCGACGACAAGACCACCGAGGGAGCCGGCGTCTACCTGGAAGGCAACATCATCTTCGACGCCGAGAAGTTGACCCGCAATCTGAAGACCGCCGTCGTCACCTTCGCCGCCAACCTGATGCCGTTTCCCTGGCCCGGACCTGGTATGGGCAATTCGATGGGCGATCCGCTTTTCAAGCGCGTGCCCCAGGTTGCCGAGACGGCGTTCACGAACTTCGCGCAGGCACAGATGCTGCGCGAGTGGCTGAGCCTGCAGATGGGTTCCCCCGCGCGCGGAACCGGACCCAACGGGCTCGACCAGGGCGGCGTGATTGCCGTCGGTGTCTCCATCTCGGGCGAGCCCGTCGGTGTCACCGAGCAGACCGGGGCAACGCTTGTGGTGGGGGTGAACCGCACGGGCAACGCGATCCCGACGGCGGGCTGGCCCAGTGGCTCGGGCTACACCCACTACAAGTGGCGGCTCGACACCGGGGCCTGGAGCGCGGAGACGCCCATCGCGCAACCTATCGCGGTCAGTGGGCTCGGCCCCGGCGCTCATTACATCGAGGTGACCGGTAAGCGCGACTCGGGCCTGTATCAGGATGATCCGCTGTTCGGCGCTGACGCCGCCGTCACGCGATCGCGCGCGTGGACCGTGGCACCGTAACCCCAGCGTCTCAGGGGCCTGCGGCGTCCAGCAGACCCGCGGACACCTGGGCATCGACCTCGGCTAGTTTCACGTCGAGCATGACGTCGAGGTGAGCCAGACGGGCGTCCTTGAGCACGCGGAAGGCGTCCAGCAAATCGAGGATGGTGCCGCGCCCTTCGCGGTAGGAATCCTCGGCCATCTTACGCAGGGTCGGCAGCCGCACCATGACCTCGCGCTCGGCGGTGGCGAAGGCGGCGCGACGCTGCGCCAGCAGGACGGCGGCGCGATCGAGATCAGCGTGGGCCTCGGCGACCGCGGCTTCGCGTTCAAGCTCGGCGGCGTGGGCATCGGCGGTGGCGCGCGCCAGCGGCCCCTGGCCCCGATCGAACAGCGGCACCGGCACCGACACGCCAACAAAGACCGACGTACCACCGACCTCGCGCGTTCGTTGCACACCAAGGGCGACCGCGGGCACCGGCAACCGCTCGCGCCGCGCGAGCGCGATGCCGCCACGGGCCAGCGCCTCGTTGCGCCGGGCCAGCGCCAGCGACGGCCGCACTTCCTGGGCGCGCTTCCACAGCGCATCGGGGTCGAGCGCCAGACTGGCCGACGGCTGCAGATCCCCTAGGGCGCGCGGACGCCAGCCCGAGAAGCCCAGCAAGGCGGCGATGCGGCCCGAGTTGTCGTCAGCTTCGGCGCGGGCGCTTGCGATCTGGACCATGAGGCCACGGCTCTCGACCTCGATGCGGAGGGCATCGTAGCGGCTCTTGTCACCGGCGGCCACGCGGCCCTTGACCACGGTCTCCACGCGTTCCAGATCGGCAAGCGCAGCTTCGAGGCGGGTCACACGTTCCTGCCGGGCCAGGAGCGTCGCGAATAGCTGCCGGACGGCCAGCGCGCGCTCGGCATAGCTGACCTGAGCACGCACGCGCGCGACGTCGACGCCGAGCACGGCGGCATCCCGGCGCGCCGCCCGTTGCGAAAAAATCAGCAGCGGCTGCTCGACGGTGATCTGATGCTGGGTCTCGGCGCCGGTACTCTGACCCTGGAAGATCTGCAGGCCGCTGTAGCTGAGCGACGGATTCGGTAACACCGCGGCAGCCACGATCTCGGCGCGCGCGACGTCGGCCCGGGCGCGGTCGGCCGACCCGCGCGGGCTGTGCTCGCGCAGCAGGCGCAGCACATCGTCGACGGTGACCGCCTCGGGCAGGGTCGGGCCGGGCGCCAACGCGGCCAGCGCGACCTGCCGCTGCGCCAGCATGACGGCGACCACCAGCAGCGCCTTCATGGCGTCGCTCCCGCCTCGGTGTCGGGCAGCTGCCGGCGCGCGATCAACGAATACAAGCCGGGCAGCGCGAACAGCGTGACCATGAGAGCGGTTGCCAGGCCACCGATGATCACGACGGCAAACGGGCGCTGGGTCTCGCTGCCAACTTCGTGCGAAAGCGCCATCGGCATGAGGCCGATCATCGCCAGGAGCGCGGTCATGACCACGGCGCGCGCCCGGCTGGTGGCGCCGTTGACGATGGCCTGGCTCAGCTCGCCGCCGGCGTAGCGATTGGCATCGACGGCGCTGATGACCAGCAACGACTGCAAGGTGACCTGGCCCAGCAAGGCGATGAATCCGACCGCGGCGCTGACCGACAGCGGAATGTCCCAGAAGTGCAGCGCGAAGATCCCACCCGTCATCGCGAACGGCGCCGACACCAGCACGGTGAGCGCGCTGCGTGCCGATTGCAATGCCATGTAGAGCAGGGCGAACACCACCAGCACCGACAGCGGCACAATCACGGACAGGCGTGCCATCGCGCGCTGCTGGTTCTCGAACTCGCCGGCCCAGGCGAAGTAGTAACCCTCGGGCAGCTTGACGTCCTTCTCGACCACCGCCATGGCCTCTTTCATCATCGAGCCGACGTCGCGGCCCTCGACGTTGAACTTGAGCGCCACGAACCGGCTGTTGGCTTCACGGTAGATCGACAGCCGACCGCTGGCGATCTCGATGTGGGCCAGATCGGCGAGTGGGATGCGCGAGCCACCGGGCGCGGGGACCAAGATCGCCCCGATGCGCGCCGGATCGTTGCGTTCCGATTGCGGCAGCCACGCGCGGATCGGCACCGGACGCTCGCCCTCCCACAGCTCGGTCGTGATCTTGCCGCCCAGGGCCGTCTCGATCACGGTCTGGGCGTCGGCCACGCTGATACCCGCGCGTGCCAGCGCGGCTCGGTCAAGCCGGATCTGCAGCTGGGGAGCGCTGGCGTCCCGGTAGATGTCCAGATCCACGATGCCCTTCACCTTGCCCAGCGTGCGTACGGCGCGCTGGAGTACGTCGCGCATGACCTCGAGGTCGCGGCCGAAGACCTTGAGCACGAACTTGCCACGCACGCCGCTGACCGACTCTTCCACGTTGTCGCGGATGGGCTGCGAGAAGTTGTAGCGAACCCCCGGGATCTCCGACAGCGACACACGCATGGCGCGGGTCAACCGATCGGTGTCCCAGCCGGGCCGCCAGCGATCGTGCGGCGCCAGCGCAACAAAGGTCTCGCTGAGGTTCGGGGTGTCCTCGTCGGTGCCATCCTCGGGACGGCCGTGCTCGGACAGGATCTCGGTGACCTCGGGAAAGGCCAAGAGCCGCTTGCGAACCTCGACCAGCAAGTCACGGCCGCTTTCCAGTGAGATGCTGGTCGGCATCTCGACGAACACCAGCAGGCTGCCCTCGTCGAGTTCGGGCAAGAACTCGCTCCCGAGGTGCGAGGCCACCAGGACGCCCACGCCAAGCAGAGCCGCGAGCCCACCCAGGATGACGGCACGCCGGCGCAGAAGTCCGGTCAACACGCGCGCGTAGCGACCTGGCGGCGCGTCGGCCGCGTGGCCACCGCCGTGGTGGGCGTCGCGCGGACGCAGAAACAGCGCGCACATCGCCGGCACGGTCGTCAGCGCGAACACCAGCGCGCCGGCCAGCGCGAAGCTGTAGGTCATGGCCAGCGGGCGAAAGATGCGGCCCTCGACCCGCTCGAGCGTGAACACCGGAATGAGCGCTGCGATGATGATGGCCATCGCGTAGAAGATCGGCCGTGACACGTCGAAGGCGGCGCGCGCGACCAACGCCAACATGTCGCGGCGGTGCTCGATGCGTTTGATGGACGCTTCCCGGATCACGTTCTCGGCCAGCACCACCGCGCCGTCGACCAGGATGCCGAAGTCGATGGCGCCCATCGAGATGAGGTTGGCGGGCAGGCGCAGAAACCGCAGGCCGATGAACGCCGTCAAGATCGCGAGCGGGATGACCGAGGCAACGATCAGCGAGCTGCGCAGGCTGCGCAGGAAGATCCAGACCACTGCCACGACCAGCAAGCCACCAAACAGCAAATTGTGGTGCACCGTCGATAGCGTGAGCCCGACCAGGGCGCTGCGATCGTAAAACGGCTCCATCCGCATGCCCTTCGGCAAGATGCGCGCGTTGAGCTCGGCCACCTTCTGGTGCACGCCGTCGAGCACAGTGCTGGGATTCTCGCCGCGCCGGAGCAGCACGAAGCCCTCGACGATCTCGGGCTTCAGGTTGTGGCCGACGTCGCCGCGCCGAGGCGTGTGCGAGATCACCACGCGGGCAACGTCGCCCACGGTGACCGGCGTCCCGCCTTCGCTGCGCAACACGACGTCCTGGATCTCGCGCGGATTGGTCAGGTAACCGACGCCGCGGATGACCAGCTCTTGATCGCCGTTGCGCAAGAAACCACCACCGACGTTCTGGTTGGATTTCTCGAGCGCGGCCGTCACGTCCGCCAGGGTCAGTTCGTGCGCGACCAGTCGGGCGGGATCGACCTGGACGTGGAACTCTTTCAGGTAGCCGCCGAAGCTGACCACGTCCGCGACGCCCGGCACCTGGCGCAGGAAGCGGGTCACCGTCCACTCCTGTTCCGAGCGCATCTCGGTCAGGGTGTGGCGGTCACTGACCATCCGGTACTGGTAGATCTCACCCAGCGGCGTGTAGTCGGCGGCCAGGCGCGCCACCACGCCGCCGCTCAGCTCGGCACTCGCGACCCGCTCGGCCACCAACGTGCGCGCCTTGAACCCATCGGCGTCGTCCTCGAACACCAGCCAGATAAGCGACAAGCCGAACATGCTCTCGCTGCGCAGAAGCAGCATCCCGGGCGTGCCGTTCAATACGCGCTCGAGCGGGATTGTCACCTGCCGCTCGACCTCTTCGGGCGCCAGGCCAGGCGCCTGCGCGATGACGTTGACCTGGATGTTGGTGACGTCAGGGTAGGCCTCGATGGGCGTGTTGAGGTAGGCGCTGATGCCCCATGCCGCGACGGCAAGGCTGACGCCCAGCACGGCCAGGCGGCGGTGGACACAGAGATCGATGAGATGGCGAAGCACGTCGTGGTCCTGGTTGGAAAAGGTCGCCGGGTCAGAGCAACTGTTCGGCGCTGGCGTCGAGCAAGAGAGCTCCACGCACCACCACGCGCTCGCCGGGCTTGAGGCCCGATAGCACCTGCACGCGGCCCTCGATGGGCCGACCGATGATCACCGAACGGCGCTCGAACGACAGCTCGTCCTTGGCAACGTAGGCGACGGTCTCCTTGCCGTCGCGGATCAGGACCGCCTCGGTGGGCAACGATGGGCCACCTTCCGTGGCGACAATGCGAACGCGCCCGAACATGCCGGGACGCAAGGTCAGGCTGTCGCCGTCGAGCGCGATCCGCACCGGTGCCGTGCGCAGGCCGGCGTTGACCACCGTGCCGACCGACACCACCCGCCCACCAATGGGCTCGCGCAGCGAGGGTAGCTCGACGGTGGCGCGGGCGCCCTCATGCACAAGCGCCAGATCGCGCTCGAATACGTCGGCCACGATCCACAAAGCGGCGGGGTTGCCGATCTCCACCAGCGGGTCGCCGCCAGCCTCGACCGCGGCGCCGGCCGTGGCTCGGCGTGACAGCACGATGCCGGCGATGGGCGCACGCAGGACCACGGTCGCGCCAGCACCGCCGCCGACGAAACCAGTGGTCGCCTGGGCGCGCGCCAGCTCGGCCTCGATCTCGGCAAGCTGGACCTCGGCGGCAAGCTTGTCGCGCGCCACGCCCACACCCTGGGCCAGCATGCGGGTCTCGCGTTCGACCGCCGCGCGGGCGGCCCGCAGCCCGGCCTGTGCGGTGACCAGCTGCGTGCGCGCGCCGGCGGCTTCAGGACAATGCAGCGTCAGCAGGGCGTCGCCGGGCTTGACCTTGTCGCCGGTGCGCACCCGCACGTCAACCACCCGGCCCGGCATGGGCGCGCCGACCTGCGACACCGCCCCGTCCCGGAACGTGACCCGCGCCGGGGCCCGCAGCACCGAGCCGTCCCTGCTGACCGCGACCGCCTCGACGGTCAGGAACTCGCGCGCCGCCGGCGTGACGTGGACCAGCCCGTCGCGCTTGGTCTCGACGTCGGCGATCTCCGGCTTGCGTACCACCGCCTCCTTGGCAGCCGCTCGACAGCCGGCGAAGGACAGAGCAGCCAGGGTTCCTCGTAGCAGGACGACGACGACAGCAGAACGAGTGGGCGGCATGGGCCGAGAGACGCGCAGCAACTGGCATGCCATGGCCGTGACAGCGAAAACGCTGCTCCCAGCACCTTTCGCCCTGCCCGACGCTGAAAGGATCTTTCACCCGACCGAAAGAACCTTGCTATCCGAAGGCCGCGCGCCTACCCGGGCAAGCCGCAGACCCAGTCACTTGTCGTCGCCGCCGAGGCCGTAGTCAGCGATCTTCTTTGCGATGGTGGGATAGGACACACCGAGAAGACGCGCCACCAGCGTCCGCTTGCCCTTGGCGAATTCCAGCAACCGCGCGATGTACGCACGCTCGATGTCATCAAGCTTGGGCGGCTGACCGGCGGCGTCCACGGCGATCGCGAAGAACGGCGCCTCGGTTGCGGCGGCGCGCGCGGGCGCCGTGATCACCATGCAATCGGTCCCGATCTCGTCGCCGGTGGCGAGAATGACCGCGCGTTCGATGATGTTGCGCAGCTCGCGCACGTTGCCAGGATAGTCGTAACGTTCGAGCATGCGCTCGGTCTCGGGCGCGAAGTGGCCCGCGCGGCCGTGTAGTCGCACCGAGAACCGAGCCAAGAAATGCCGCGCCAGCGGCAGGATGTCGTCGGGCCGTTCGCGCAGGGGCGGGATGCGAACGTGAAACACATCGAGGCGGTGGTAAAGATCCAGCCGAAAATTTCCAGCCGTGACCTCGGCGCCGAGATCTTTGTTGGTCGCGGTCACCACCCGAACGTCGACCCGCAGATCGCGCGTGCCACCGAGCCGCCGGAAGGTGGATTCCTCGAGAACCTTGAGCAGCTTGGCCTGCGTCGCGGGCTGCGCCTCGGCAATCTCGTCGAGAAACAACGTGCCGCCGTCGGCCGCCTCGAACAAGCCCCGCTTCTGCGCCTTGGCATCGGTGAAGGCGCCGCGCTCGTAGCCAAACAGCTCGCTTTCGAGCAGATGCTCGGGCAGCGACGCACAGTTGATCTCGACCAGCGGGAAGGCGGAGCGGCCGGGCGTGCGGCGGTGGATCAGGTTCGCCACCAGCTGCTTGCCAGTGCCGGACTCACCCTGAATGAGCACAGTCGTTCCACTGGATTGCGCCACCTTGTCGACCATCTCGACCACCCGTTGCATGGCGCCCGATGGCCCCGAAACAAATTCGCCTAGCGCCGCGTCCGCCTGCCCGGCCAGGCGCCGAACCTCTGAACGCAGGTGGCGCGCCTCGATGGCCTTGCGGACGGTGATCACCAAGTCAGGCAGTTGCAACGGCTTGGCCAGATAGTCGAAGGCGCCCAGCTTCAAGGTCTGCACCGCGCTGGCCACGTCGGCGTACGCGGTCGCGATGACCACCAGCGAACCCAGATCACGGTCGCGCGATTCGCGCACGATCTCGCCCAGGATCTGGATGCCGTCGGCGTCGGGCAGGTTGCGATCCAGGATGACGATGTCGTGCCCGTCGCGCCGCCACGCGCGCAGACCAGCCTCACCGCTGGCGGCGGTGTCGACCTCGAAACCCTCGGCGGTCAGCGCATCCTCGGCAACCATGCGGAAGGTCTTCTCGTCGTCGATGACCAGGACGGACGGTTTCATGAGATCGGCGCCTGCTGCGGCAGCCGCACCCGGAACAGCGCGCCGCCGAGATCAGCGGAAGCCTCGGCCTCGATGCGACCGCCGTGCGCTTCGACGAAACGCGAAGCGGTCGGCAGGCCAAGGCCCGTGCCATTGGGTTTGGTGGTGAAGAAGGGCTCGAACAAATGCTGGCGCACCTCCTCGCTCAGGCCCGGTCCGTCGTCGGCAACCTCGACCCAGGCCTCGCCGTCCTCGGCGCCGACGCGCACGCGCACCTTGCGCCCCGCCTCGACCGCATTGCGCACCAGGTTCATGACCACGCTTTGGACCTTGGACCCATCGCACGACAGCGGCACCGCGCCGCTTGCGCTGACGGCCACGTCGGCGGAACGATCGATGATGAGATCCCCGAGCAGATCGACGGCCCGATGCACGACCACATCCAGATCCTGCAGGCTGCGCTCTAGGCGCGGCTTGCGTGAAAAGGACAGCAACGCATCGGTCACGTAGCGCAGGCGGTGAACCTCGGCCAGGACCTGCCGGCGCAGCCGGTCGACCCTCGGTGTCCGCGGTGCGTCCTCCAGAATCAACTCGACCGCCATGCCGAGACCACCCATGGCATTCTTGAGCTCATGGGCGATCGCCGCAGCGGTCTTGCCCATGGCGGCGAAACGCTCGACCTCGACCAGCGCCTGCTGCGCCCGCACCAGCTCTTGGGTGCGATCGGCGACGCGCTCTTCCAGCTCGGCGGCGGCCTGGCGCACCTCGTTCTCGCGCGCCCGCAGCGAGCGACCCATCCGATCGAAGGCCTGCACCAGGCTGTCGACCTCCTCGCCGTTGCCGGGGCGAGGCAGCTCCACCTCGGGCGGGTACTGGCCCGCACCAATGCGATGGGCGGCATCGCTCAGCGCCCGCAAGGGCCGCGTGAGATAGGCCGCCAGCGCCAGACCCGACCCGGCCGCCAGGACGATCGCCAGGCCCAGGATGCCGACCAGCGTCCAGGCTTGCCGGCGCAGGCCCCCGGTCAGCGACCACCACGGCCAGCGAAACACCAGCGAGAATGGTGTGCCAGCACCCACCGGGACGAACGCGAACAACGAATCCTCGCCGGCAACATCTGCGCGCAGCGTGCCACTGTCGCCGCGAGCGGCGCGGGCGATGGCGGCGCCCCAGTGAGCATCTGGCCATGGCCGGCCGTTCTCCAGTCGATAGAGGACGCGCTGGTCGGCTCGCACCAGCACCAGATCAGTCAGCGGCGGCAGATCCTTGCTGAGCACCGGTGTGATGAGCTTGTCGCGTCCGAGCGCGATGACCCCGACGAGGGCGCCGGCGAAGTGACCCCGTCGCATGACCGACTCGACGACGTTGAAAGTCTGCCCCGGTGCCGAGTCGTCGGTGGCGATGAACGAGTAGTGGCCGGTGGGCTCGTCGCGGGCGGCGCGAAACCAGGCCCGATCAGCGAAGGTGGTGGTCGGGCAATCGCCGCGATCGGGCACCGACCACAGGCAGCGGCCGTCGCCGCCGATCAGCAAGACCGCGGTGTCGTACAGCACCGAGTTGCGGTGAGCGGCCTCCAGCACCTGGCCTTCGGCCACCGAACTCTCGTCGGCGGGTTCGACCTGCGGCAGGGCGGCAATGCGCTTGAGCTCGTCCTTCAGGATCTCCAGGTTGTCGCGCAGAGCGAAGGCGCGCGTCTCAGCCAACAGATGGTGCTTGGCTTCAAGCTCGACCGTCGTATTGGCTGCCGACTGGTGAATCAGGATGGCACCGGTGGCCCCGACAGACAGGCCCAGCAGTCCGCACAACACCAGAAAAAGCCGCGTCCGCAACGTCACGCCAGGCAAGATCTAGCATCGTTCCCTCAGGCGCGCCTGAGGCCAGCGGTGAACCGAGCGGGCAGACCGTCGGTCAACGGGGCCCCGACAAACCGCCGCTGCCGGGGTCGTGCTATGACCCCAAATCATGCGTTGCATCCCGCTGGCCATAGCAACCCTGTTGGTCACTCGAATCGCCGCCGCGCAGGACGCGCCGGCCCCAGCGCCACCTCCAGCGGCGCCAGCTGACGCGACGGTAGCTACCCCGCCAGCGCCAGCGCCAGCGCCAGCGCCAGCGCCAGCGCCAGCGCCACCCCCACCACCCCCGCCCACCGAGCCCGAGGGGCTGCGCACGTTCCAGGCCTCCGGCGACGACGCATTCACCGAAAGCGATCCGACGGCCACCTTCGAGATCCGCACCCTGACGCAGATCCGGTACGCGCACACGTTGGTCGACAAGGCGAGCCTCTACCAGGCCGACGATCACGACCCCGGGATCACGGATCCGATCGGCGCCATGAGTGCCGGGATTCGTGCCGCCAATCAGCGCTTCCTGGCCGAGGACAGCGACGGCTTCCGCATCAACCGAGCCTTCTTGCGCCTGGTCGCCAGGCCCACCAAGAAGGTGCAGACCAAGTTCCTGATCGATTTTGCCGAGTTCATGCGCAAGAACACCAAGCGCGCGTTGAAGCTCGCCTATGCCGAGATGCGGCCCCTGAAGCAGGTACGGGTCACGGCCGGTCTGTTCAAGCGCCGCTTCTCGCTGCTCGAACTTCTGCCCATCGCCGACTACGAGCTGGGCGACGTTGGTCCCACCGACGGAGTGATCAAAGATCTGGGCTGGGGCGGACGCGATGTTGGCGTCATGGTGCAATACGATCCACTCGACAAGGCGCGCTGGCTCAAGCTTTTCCTGGGCAGTTTTTCGGGCGACACCACCGACGGCTTCGATGCCACGCCGTGGAAGCTGGTTACCTTCCGCGTCGAGACCGAGCCGGTCAACAACATGGTGCGGGTCGGCTTCGACGTCGCGCACCGGCCGGGCGCGCTGGGCCAGTACAACAAGCTTGACTACTCCGCTGGCAAGCCACACGTCGAGATCGACAAGGGCACCGCATACAGCGCTGACATCACTCTTGCGGTGGCGGGGCTGCAACTGCGCACCGAGGCCATGCTGGGCAAGCGCACCGATGCACCGGTCCGCCTCGGCAACGCCATCGAGAAGGCCTCCGACACGTTCTTCTCGACCTGGATGCTAGCGTCGTACCGCATCCCCATCGGCGAAATGGCCCTGATGCCCGCCGTGCGCATCGAGTGGCTCGACATGGACTGGAAGAGCGGAACCATGGGGCGGCGGCTTTACTACACCGCCGGCCTGAACCTCGAGTTCAACAAGAACATCCGTCTGCTCATCGATATCTCGAAGTACGACGTGCAGGCCGGCACCAACGCACTCAGCGACAGCCCGGGAGCGGCCACCGCCGGCCGTGCGTTGGACGTCAACTGGTACGCGGTAATCAGCCAGCTCCAGATCCAGATCTGACCGAGCGGCGCGCCGTGGTCACCACGACCACGGACAGCACGATGACCGCGCCACCGCCGAGCGTGCGCAGGCCAAGCGCCTCGCCGCCCATCAAGGCGCCCAGAATCACGGCGACCAGCGGATTGACGTAGCCATAAGTGGCGACGAACGTGGGCGGGGCGTTGCGAATAAGCCACGAGAAGGCGCCGTAACCCAGCCACGAGCCGATCGCCACCAGATATACGAAGGCCCATAGCGCGCGGGGGCCCGGATGCGCGGCGGCGAGCGCGCCGATCTCGCCGCGAGCGCTGCCGACGATGAGCTGCGCGACGCCGCCGGCCATCATCTCGACCCCCGACGAGATCACCCAGTTCGCAGGCCGGTCGGCGTGGCGGCCAGCGACCGAGAACAGCGCCCAGTTCAGCGACGCCAGGCCCAGCAGCACGGCCGAGGCGACGTGCAGCGGTTCCCCACCGGGCGGATGCCACAACAAGAGCGCGGTACCGACAAAGCCGGTCGCGACGCCGAGCAGGGCGCGCGCGGTGGGGCGTTGGCCGCGGGGACGCACCATCTCGATCAACGCCACCCACAGTGGCATCACCGCCAGCAACAGCGCCGTGAGGCCCGATGGCACGTGCCGCTCGGCCATGTTCACCAGCCCGTTCGACAGCCCGACCAGGCCCACTCCCAGAAGGGCAGCGTTGCGCAGCTGGCGCCTGGTCGCGGGCGGGGCCGTGCCGGGCCACAACCGCGCCGCCACGTAGAACACGCCGCCGGCTATCAGGTAACGAAAGCCGCCCGACAACAACGGTGGCAACTCGGCCACCATGAAGCGAATGCCCAGGTAGGTCGAACCCCAGACGATGTACACCGTACCGAGGGCGAGCAGGATCTTCGAACGCGGCGGCGGGTTCAATTCACATCCGGCGCACGTCGACGAAACCCATGCCGGCCCGCCGCGCGGCCTCGACGCCAAGATCGGTATCCTCGTACACCGTACATATGTCGGGCGCCACGCCCAGACGGCGGGCGGCCTCCAGGAATACGTCGGGCTCGGGTTTGTGCCGGGTGGTGTCCTCCGCCGCGACGATCACCGGGAACAGTTTGAGCACGCCGATATGACGCAGGGTCATCTCGACCACCCGCCGCAAGCCGCCCGACGCGACCGCCATGGGCGCCCGGCCGTGGTTCTCGCGCGCGACCCGCACCACCCGCTCGATCGCAACGATCTCGTCTAGCTGGTCGAGGAACGCCTGTTCCTTCTGCTTGGCCAGAACGCCGGCGTCGATGGCCAGGCCCGACGCCTTGATCAGGCGCCGAGAAATCTCGGGCGTGGGCATGCCGCCCCAGCCATAGAACTGTTCCTCGGTAAACCCGATGCCGTGCGGGCGCAGCACGTCTCGCCAGGCACGGAAATGCGCTGGCATGGTGTCGGCGAGCGTGCCGTCGCAGTCGAAAATGAACGCTTCAGTCGGGGCCGCGATGCTCGCCATGATGTGGCGCCGCTTCTACCATTTCCATCGTGGCCTCCTGTCCCGCGATCAGCGCCTCGGATAGCGCGACACCGACGGCAACGAAGCCGACCTCGTCGCCGGGCCACAACTGCGCGGCCTTGGGCCGATCGGCGGCCAGCGGCTGCGAGAGGCGCTCGACATCGGCACCCACCGGGCCCAGAGGCCGGGGCGAATCACCTCGCTCATCGCAGCCAGCTCGCCACGGGGCGACCTCGACGCCGCCGCCTACCCTGCGTGGGTGTCACGGACTGCAACGTGGTACAGGCCGCCGATCCGGCGCCCGCCGGCGCCCCCGCCCACATCTCGAAAACACTGTGCCAGCTTCAGGCAGCCTGATTTTCTGTCGAATAGTGCCGTAATGTGTAGTGTCGTTGCAGGTCTGGCGTTGGCCCCCGGAACTGGAACGCTGAAATCCGCCCCCCGCAACCGTGACGCCGCGTCCACGCCGGCAACGTAGTCCATGGGATGAATCCTATTGCATCTGCCATCCCCGCCGAACCGGCCGATGAGGCCCGTCTCATCGCCGAGTCGCAGCGCGGCGATGCCGCAGCGTTCTCCCGGCTGGTCTTCGTCCACCAGGGCCGCGTGCGCGCGTACATCGGCGGCTCGATCTGGCGCAGCGACGTGGTGGACGATCTGGCTCAGGAAGTCTTCCTGAGCGCCTTCCGCAGCCTCGATACATTCAAGGGCGATGCCCCGCTGGGCGTGTGGTTGCTGGGCATCGCGCGCAACAAGCTGCTCATGCATCTGCGCACGGAGGGGCGCCGCCACAACCGCGAGACCGGATTTCTCGACGCTGTCCTGGCGCCCTGGCGCACCCGTCGTGCCGAGGCCGACGAGACTGACCTCGCTCAGCGCGAACTCGAGATAGCAGCCTTGCAGAGCTGCCTGGAAGGACTGCCCGCGCACAGCGCCGCCATCGTTCTCGATCATTATTTCAAGGCTCGCAGCATCGTTGATATCTCGAAAGAGCTGGGCAAGCGCGAAGGCTCAGTGCGCATGACCCTGTTGCGGGTGCGGCAGGCGCTGCGCGACTGCGTCCGCCAGAGGCTTGATGGCGAGGTGGCGACGTGACCTCCGCGCTGGGCGAGCGCGGCCGCAACCCGAAGCTCGACGCCTTGTGGGCGCGCGCCAGCACCGACGGGGCCTTGCCCCCCGACGACGAGCGCGCCTTAGCCGAGGCGGCTGCCGACGATGCGCGCCTGCGGGAAGACTTGCTCGACGACGAGCGTGTCGCCGGCGCCCTGCGCGCACTCGGGCGCGGCACCAGAGATGCGGAGGCGTTCAGCCGCCGTTTCTTCGAGCGAGTGGCGGCCGAGCGCGACAGCACCGGCTTCGTCTCCCGCGTCGAGGGCCGCCTCGCCGTCGAGGCGATCGCGCGGGAGCGGCGGCGGCATGAGCCGCACGGACGCTGGCTGCCGCGCCTGCTGGTGTGGCTGACCCTGCCCGCACTGGGTGCAGCGGCGGCCTTGCTGGTGGTGGACGCCCGCCGCGAGCCAGGGCCGGAAAATGCGCCCGACGGCCGGGGCCCTACAGTCTCAGGCGAGGCGCAGCGCGTGGGGATCGCGCCGATGCGAGTCTTCGGCGCTGATGCACGCATCGAATGGATCACGGGTACGGTCCACTTGCTGGCCGACGCACGCCAGATGCCAGCCCTGACCGGCATGCGTATTGGTGCCGAGCAAGGCCTGACCACCATCGACCGCGACGCCTCAGCCACGGTGGTCTTCGCCGACCGCACGCGCATGGTACTGGGCGGCGACAGCGTGATCGGGCAGGTGAGCGAAGCCGCCGGCAAGTCGGTATTTCTCGCGAGCGGCATCCTGACCGCGGACGTGACGCCGCAACCGGCCGATCGCCCGATGGTGATTTCGACACCGCACGGCGAGGTGACCGTGCTGGGCACGCGCTTCTCGCTGCGCGTGTCGGATCGGGCGACCAGGCTCGACGTCGAGCACGGCCGCGTCCGATTCGTGCGCCACCGCGATGGAGCGCGCATCGATGTCGGCGCGGGCCAGTACGCCCTATCGGGCCTGGCCCAGGACTTTGCCGCCATCACGCGTCCCCAGCATGGCACCGCGGTGCTGGTGGTGGGCAGTTTGCGTTTGCCGCCGACCGACGCGCTGGTCAAAGCGCGGCTCGAACGACTGGGCTTCGGTGTGCGCGTTCAGGGCGGGGGACCGCTGGTCGAGGATCTGCGATCGAGCTCGGTGGTGCTGATCTCCTCGACGGTGTCGTCGCTCGATGTCAACACGCACTACCGCGAGTTGCCAGTGCCCATCGTGTCGTGGGAGTCGTGGCTATTCGACGATTTAGGCATGACCGGCCAGAGTGAGGACGAGGATTTCGGCTCGTTCAAGTCGAACGGCGAGGTGGTGATCCACGATCCTACGCATCGGCTGGCAGCGGGCTTAGCGGGCACGGTCGGTGTGCTTTCTGGCCCCGGCACGATGAGCTTCGGGATTCCGGGGCCGGGGGCACTGTGGATCGCGACGGTGCCGGGCCTTCCGACCAGGGCGGTCGCGTTCGCGTACGAGGCGGGAAAGCCGATGCCGGGCCTGCCAGCGGCGCCAGCACGGCGAGCCGCACTTCATCTTTGGGATGACTCAGGACCCAGCATGACGGAAGCCGGCTGGGCCCTTTTCGATGCATTGGTGCTTTGGGCAACGGAGAAGTCGTAAGCAATACCGAGGAGGCCATGATGTCGCGACGCAGTTCCTGGGTAATGATGGGCGTTCCACTTGCTGCTGCCGTTGGGTGCTATGGCTGCTCCGGCGCCATTGACGGCGATGCCGCAACGTCGGCAGGCAACGGTAACGGCAGCGCGCCGCTAGCGGGCGGGCCTGGCGCCATGAACACACCCGGAACGCCAGGGGCGCCGGGGACGACACCGCCCGGAACACCGGGAGCGCCGGGAGCGCCGGTCATCGATATAGGCACCTTGTGCAAGGTGACCTCACCGGGGCCGTCGCCGCTGCGACGGATGTCGCGCGCCGAGTACAACAACACCGTCCGCGATCTGCTGGGCGTGACCGACAATCCGGCGCTCGCGTTCGTGGCCGACTCGGCGGCGTTGGGCTTCGACAACATCGCGGTTGCCCAGAACGCGCAGCAATTGCTGGTCGAGCAATACGACGAC
>JANPCZ010000200.1:0-7836 GCA_031431215.1 Myxococcales bacterium | reverse complement strand
TCGACGCCGCAGTTCAGGCGCCAGACATTGCCAGCCCTCCCGTCGACGCAACAGTTCAGGCGCCAGACACTGCCGGCCCTCCCATCGACGCCGCGGTTCCTCCGCCCCCTGCGACGGGCTTCTGCCCGAACGACCCGAACCTGGTCGGCTGCTTCCGCTTCGAGAACGACCTGGTGGATGAATCCCCCGCGCGGCAGGTCGCGACCGGGACCGACATTGCTTATGCCGTAGGCCGGAACGGACAAGCGCTGTCGGTCAGCACAGCGACGCGCCTACGCATCGCCGAGACGCCGACGCTCGACTTCAAGCGCTTCACCATGGAGGTTTGGCTCTACGCGCGGTCCTTACCGGCCGCGGGAACGCGCATGGGCATCTTGGACAACCAGGATCAGTACGGGCTCTTCGTATATCCGGGCGGCTCTATTCGTTGCGGCGCCGGTCCGAACCAGCTGTTTGCTCCTGCTGGGGCGATCCGGGTTGGTGAGTGGATCGCGGTGGCCTGCTCGGTGGACGAGACCTTCGTGACCGTACGCGTGGGCGGCATCCTGGCGGCGAGCGGCCCGGGCCAAATTGTGCCGACAGGCGGGACTCTTGGTCTCACCATCGGCGGAAACACCCCCCAGGCGGGTGTGGTCCAACCGGATCCATTCAACGGGCTGATCGACAATCTACGCATCTGGTCGCGTGTCCGTTCGACGAGCGAGCTGTGCTCATCGATCGGCGGCTGCCGACCCTAGACCTATAGACCTAGCCTGGGGAACCGGTGATCTACGCCACGGCGAGGAAGTCGCCGTCGATCCACTGGCGGATCAGGGCGCGACGCTCCTCGCTGACCGGGGTGCCCAGCAGCCGCTCGTGCAGTGTCGCTTTTCCTAGCAGCCGATATCGGACCGCGGTCTGAAGGAACTCGCGATCCTTGTCTCTGCGGGCAACGTACTTGGAGATAGCGAGGTCATGCACCTCCAGACACAGGCCCCTGGCCCCGCGCGTGTTCTGGTTCGCAAGCACAACGAGACGCGACTCCCATTCATCGGGCAGCACGGCGGTGCCGGGCTCGACCCCCTGGGCGTAGTACCCGAAGGTCCGGTGGAACGGTGACAGCTCCCCGATCGAGCCGTCGATCAGCTCCCAGCGCTCCGGGTGGTTTCGTGGGTACACGTCGGCTTCGACCGACACGAGTAGTTCCTTCGGCGCGTGCGGGAACTGACCGAGGATCGACTGGCTGCCGACGACGATTATCTCCTGATCATCGGCGATGTCGGCGGACGCTCGGATGATGTGTTCCAGATCGTGGCGGGTCACCCGGACACCCGCTCGCGAACCTCGCGATGAATCCGCCAGCGCGTACGCGCGTCGACAACGCCCGCGAAGGGACTGACCTGCCGCAAGTCATGCATCGATTCGGAAGACTCCTGCAGAGCCCCCAGCAATTCCTCCAGAGGCCGATCGAGCAAGCCCTGCCACGCCAGGGCATAGTGCAGCGCGGGACTGCCCTGTTCCACCCAGCCGCGAACTCGCGCCCGTGCCTGCTCGACCAGGGTCGGGTCCCGGCGCAGCCGCTCCGCAACCTCGACGTGGAGGCTGCGGCTACGTTCCCTGGCCAGCTGGTGCGAATCCACGGACGTCATCCTACCAGGCCACGCCGTGGTGCCGCGGCGCGGTTTGTGCCAACGCTCACAAGTCGCCCAGGTGCGACGAAGCTGCCGACGAGCTGCATGCCTTTGAGTGCCCTGTGCGCGCGCTCTCGGGCTCACGTCGCGGGCCGCCTTGAGCGCAGGGTTTGGCCTTGTCCAGGATTATCGACGCAGTCATGCTGCTGGTCGCAGTGACACAACCAGCTCGTCTCGCTCTGTTCCCCGCTGGGGCCGCCACCCTTCGCCGGGGATTTCGGATCCTCGCCACTTCGATGCTGGTGGCTACGGTGCCCAGGCCTGCGCCCGCGCAGCCGGCGTCTGCGCCACTGCCCGCGCCCGTCACGGCGGTGGTCAACCAGTACTGCGTCAGCTGCCACGATGGCGATCTGCAGAAGGGTGGACTGGATCTCGAACTCCTGAGCCGTGACGGTGTCAGAGCGCATTCCGAGCAATGGGAGCAGGTCATCCGCAAGATGAGCGCGCGGCAGATGCCCCCGGTCGGCAAGCAGCGTCCGACGGATAGGATCTACGATGAAGTGACGGCGATGCTGTCCTCAGCGCTCGACCGCGACGCGGCGAACCGCCCGAAGCCCGGTCGCACCGACACGTTCCGACGGCTCAACCGCACCGAGTATCAGAACGCCATCCGAGATCTGCTGGCCCTGGACGTCGATGCCGCAGCGATGCTGCCGAAGGACGACGCCAGCCACGGCTTCGACAATGTGACGGTCGGCGATCTTTCGCCGACGCTGCTGAATCGCTTCGTCTCGGCCGCCGAGAAGGTTAGCCGGCTCGCCGTCGGGTCGCCGCAGCGCACACCGGGCGGTGATACGTTCCGACTTCGGCCCGACCTTACCCAGGAAGAGCACGTCGAAGGACTGCCGCCCGGCACCCGTGGCGGCGCGCTGCTGTCCCACACCTTCCCGCGCGATGGCGCTTACGAGATCCAGATCCGCCTCACCCGGGACCGCAACGAGAAGGTGGAAGGTCTGGACGAGGCGCACGATGTCGAGGTCCTCCTGGATCGCGAGCGCGTGCAACTCTTCACCGTGGCGCCACTAGCTGGCCGCAAGAATTCCGAGAAGGTGGATGCCCACTTGATGGTGCGCGTGCCCGTTACCGCCGGTCCGCATCAGGTCGGCGTGACGTTCGTGAAAGATTCTTCGGCGCTTGTCGAGACCCGGCGCCAGCCCTACCAGGCTCACTACAATCTGTATCGGCACCCGCGTCTCACGCCGGCCATCTACCAGATATCGATCAACGGTCCCTACGACGCGAAGGGACCGGGCGACACGCCAAGCCGCCGCCGCATCTTCGCGTGCCACCCGGCCAAGCCGGGCGAACAGGACCCATGCGCCGAGCGCATCCTGGCCGCCTTGATGCGCCGGGCTTACCGACGGCCCGTGACCAGCGCCGACGTCCAGAAACCCATGGAGTTTTACCGCCGGGCCAAAGCGCAAGATGGCTTCGAGGCGGGCATCGAAGCCGCGCTCAATGCGGTGCTCGTCAGCCCGGAGTTCCTGTTCCGCATCGAGCGTGATCCGGCCGGGATCGCGGCAGGCGGTGCCTACCGCATAAGCGACCTCGAGCTGGCGTCGCGTCTCTCGTTCTTCCTGTGGAGCAGCTTGCCCGATGACGAGTTGCTTGCGACCGCCGAACGCGGCGACCTGCACAAACCCCTGATACTGGCCCGGCAAGTTCGGCGCATGCTCGCGGATGCCCGGGCCGACAATCTCACCAGCAACTTCGCGGCTCAGTGGCTCTACCTGCGCAACCTGGAATCATTCACGCCCGATCTGCGGCTTTACCCCGACTTCGATGACAACCTTCGCCAGGCTTTCCGCCGCGAGACCGAGATGCATTTCGAAACCGTACTGCGTGAAGATCGCAGCGTGCTCGATCTGCTCAAGGCGAACTACACCTTCCTCAACGAGCGACTCGCCAAACACTACGGCATCCCGAATGTGTATGGCAGCAACTTCCGACGTGTCGCGCTCGACAGCAACAGCGAGCGCGGCGGCTTGCTCCGCCAGGGCAGCATTCTCACCGTGACATCGTACGCCACGCGCACCTCGCCGGTGATCCGTGGCCACTGGATCCTGGCCAATCTGCTTGGCACACCACCACCACCACCGCCCCAAAACGTGCCCGCGCTGAAGGAGAACACAGTGTCGGCGACGCTGCCAATGCGACAGCGTCTCGGCGAACATCGCTCCAACCCTGCCTGCGCGGGCTGCCACAACCTGATGGATCCGGTGGGTTTCGCGCTAGAAAATTTCGACGCCATCGGTCGCTGGCGGACCCAGGAAGATGGCCTGGTCCTCGACGTGACCGGTGGCTTGCCGGACGGCAGCAAGTTCGCGGGTGTGGCCGGCCTGGAGGCAGGGCTGCGCCGGCATCCGGAACTCTTCGTCAGCACGCTGACCGAGAAGTTGCTCACGTTCGCACTTGGCCGCGGCGTGGAGTCATACGATGCGCCGGCTGTGCGCAAAATCATCCAGGGCGCGCGAGCGCACGACTATCATTTCTCCTCGTTCATCCAGGGGATCGTCACCAGCATCCCGTTTGCCATGAGAACAGCCCTATGATCATCACGAAGAAGTTCATTCCGAGGCGGACGCTCTTGCGCGGCGTAGGAGCGATGACGGCATTGCCCCTGTTGGAAGCGATGGTTCCCGCGGCGACGCCGCTGGCCAAAACCGCGGCGACGCCCGTGCGACGGCTGGGGTTTGTCTTCATACCGATGGGTTGCGACCAGTCGCGCTGGACGCCACCTGACGGCAAGACTCTCGACCGGCTTTCCCCCATTCTCAGCCCGCTTGCGCCGATACGTGAGCACGTCACCTCGATTGGCAACCTGGAGCTTGCCAGCGCCTATCCCGGCTCGCATGCGACATCGAACTCATCGTTTCTAAGCGCGGCAAAGGCGAAGCTGACCGAGAGCTCGGACTACTACCTGGGCATCACGGCCGATCAGGTTGCCGCCAAGCAGATCGGTCTGGCGACCCAGTTGCCGTCGCTGGAGCTCGCGATGGATCTGTTGCAGACGGTCGGTCAATGCGACAACGGCTATGCCTGCGTGTATCAGAACAATCTGTCATGGTCATCACCCACGACGCCGCTGCCGGCCGAGGCGCATCCGCGTATCGTGTTCGAGAGTCTGTTTGGCGACGGCGGCGGCGTGGCAGATCGCCGCGCGGCGCTGCGCAAGCGGGCCAGCCTGCTCGATTCGTTCACCGATGACCTCACCCGACTCAAGAGCCAGCTTGGTCCCGGCGACCGCACGCGCATCGGCCAGTACCTGGATACCGTGCGCGAGGTGGAACGTCGCATCCAGAAGGCCGAGGCCGACGCCGCAAGCAATCCGCTGCCCGACCTTGACCGTCCGATGGGCGTGCCGGCCGCCTACGCCGACCACGCACGGTTGATGTTCGACTTGCAGGTGCTCGCCTTGCAGGGCGACGTCACGCGCGTCATCACATTCCAACTGGCACGCGAGACCAGCAATCGCACATACCCCGAGGTAGGGGTGTCCGAGCCGCATCATCCGCTGTCCCACCACGGAAACGACCCCGGGAAGATCGCGCGGTTGGCCAAGATCAACCAGTTCCACGTCTCGTTGTTCGTTGAGTTCATTGCCAAGCTGAAGGCGACCAAGGAAGGCAACGGCACCCTGCTGGATCACTCCGTCTACCTGTACGGCAGTGGCATAGGCAATCCCAATGTTCACGACCACATCAACTTGCCGATCCTGGTCGTCGCTGGCTCCGGCCTCGGCATGAAGGGTGGCCGCCACATGAAGTTCGACAAGCCGAAGCCGCTGGCGAATCTTCACCTCACCTTGCTCAACAAGGTAGGCGTCCGTCTGGATTCCTTCGCCGACAGCACAGGAAAGTTGGATGGTCTGTTTGAGCCGGGGAGTGTCTGATCCGATGGTTTCGTGGACGATCGTCGCCTTGCTGTTCGCGGCCGCAGCGCCGTTGCGTGCCGCCGATGTCAACGCGCCCCAGGTGGATGGCACGACCGCGCTGCACCGGGCCGCGCAACTCGGCGACTTCGAGCAGGCCAGACGTCTGATCAAGGCAGGCGCCAATGCCAAAGGGGAGAACCGATATGGCGTGACGCCCCTGTCCCTCGCGTGCGCCACGGGCAGTCTGCCACTGGTCAAGTTGCTGCTAGATGCGGGCGCCGACCCAAACACAACCCTACGCGGCGGCGAGACCGCGCTGATGACCGCAGCCCGCACCGGCAAGGTCGGACCGGTGAAGGCGCTGCTCGCACAGAGCGCGAAGGTGAACGCAAAGGAACGGCACGGGCAGACCGCACTGATGTGGGCGGCAGCCGATGGCCACGCCGCCGTGGTCGAGGTGCTGCTCGCGGCGGGCGCGGAGTTCAAAACACCGCTGGCTGACTCTGGTTTCACGCCGCTCGCCTTTGCTGTGCGCGAAGGGCGGACCGAGGTCGTGCGGGCCTTGCTGAAAGCCGGCGCCGACGTCAACCAGCCGCTGCAGCCACACAAGACTTCCGGCCGAGGCGCGAGTACCGGGATGAGCCCGCTGGTTCTCGCGGTTGAGAACGGCCACTTCGATCTGGCGGTGGTGCTGCTCGACGCCGGCGCGGATCCGAACGACCAGCGCGGCGGATTCACCGCGCTACACACCCTGACCTGGGTCCGGAAACCTGACCGGGGCGAAGACGGCGCTCCCGCGCCCACTGGGTCCGGGACGCTGACCAGCCTTGAGTTCGCAAGGAAGCTGGTCACGCACGGCGCGAACGTGAACGCGCGGTTGCCGACCGGAAAATCCGGCAAGGGCATCTTGACCCGCAAGGGCGCCACGCCCTTCCTGCTTGCCGCCGGGAGAGCGGACCTGGCCTACATGAAGCTTCTGGTTGAACTGGGCGCGAATCAGGCGCTGACCAACTCTGAGAATTCCACCCCACTGATGGCAGCCACCGGAGTCGGCAATTTTTCTCCGGAAGAGGAAGCCGGAACCGAACCAGAGATCATCGACGCGGCGCAGTTTCTGCTGTCTGCGGGCGCCGACATCAATGCGGTTGATAACAACGGTGAGACCGCCATGCATGGCGCTGCCTACAAGAACCTCCCCAAGGTGGTGCACCTGCTTGCCAAGGCGGGCGCGAAGATCTCGGTCTGGAACACCAAGAACAAATGGGGCTGGACGCCTATGCTTATCGCCGAGGGCTATCGTCTGGGAAACTTCCGCCCCTCGCTTGACACCCAGGCTGCCCTTCGCAAGGTCATGCTCGATGCCGGCGTCACGCCGCCTGTTGGCGGGCTTCCGGTGGCCGCCAGGGTCGCCGGGCCCGTAGCTCCTTGAAGATCTGCTCCTGGAACGTCAATGGCCTGCGCGCCTGCATGGCCAAAGGGTTTGTCCCCTGGTTGGAGGACAGCGGATGTCAGGTGGTGGGCTTGCAGGAGGTCCGCGCCTTTGAGCAACAACTGCCACGCGAGGCGCCCCGGCCGCCCGCCTGGCATACCCACTTCACGCCGGCCGTGCGCCCTGGCTACAGCGGAGTAGGCCTGCTTTCCCGACGTGAACCCGACGAGGTTGGGGCCGGTCTGGGACTGCCGGCCTTCGATGTCGAAGGACGCTTTGGATGGATGCGCTTTGGGCGGCTGGTGATCGTGAACGCGTACTTCCCCAAGGGCAGTGGCAAGGACCGGGACAACAGCCGCGTGCCCTACAAGCTAGATTTCTACCGAGCAGCCTTTGACTTCGTGCAGTCTCTACACGGCAAAGGCAAGCGCGTCTTGATCATGGGCGATTACAACACCGCCCATGACGAGATTGACCTGGCACGTCCGAAGACCAATCATGAGACCAGTGGGTTCCTGCCCCAGGAACGCGCCGAGTTTGGCCGCTGGATCAAGGCGGGTTGGACCGACACCTTTCGCAGCCGCTATCCCGGGCCTGGGCACTACTCGTGGTGGAGCCAACGGCTCGGCGCGCGCGATCGCAACGTGGGCTGGCGGATCGACTACGTCCTGGCGTCGCCGAGTGCCTTGCCATTCATCAAAGATGCCTTCATCTGGCCGCAGGTGAAGGGCTCCGACCATTGTCCGGTGGGGGTCGACGTCGATCCCAAAATCGTAGAGACGTGAATCCTACGGTGGGCCGCAGCCGACGCGCTTGCTGGCGACCACCAGATCGTCGTACCAGACCTCGACGCCCGACGGGTT
>JANPCZ010000199.1:0-25804 GCA_031431215.1 Myxococcales bacterium | reverse complement strand
ACGATCACCATCTTCTCGGGCTGCAGGTATTTCTGCGCCATCTTGCGCACGTCGGCCTTGGTGACGGCGGAGACCTTGCGGGTGAAGCTGTCGAACTCGTTGTCCGGCAGATCGTAAACGGCGAGGCTGGCCATCTGGGCGGCTAGCTGGTTCACGGTCGAGAAGCGAGCGGGGAACGCCTTGGTGACCTCGTTCTTGACCTCGGTGAGCTCGGCGTCGGTGACGCTTTCGTCGCGCAGCCTGCGAATCTCGCGCAGGATCTCGGCGACCGATTCGGCGGTGTGCGCGGCGACGAACTCGCCACCGCACAGCCACTGACCGGGCGTGCGGCGTGCCTCGAACACCGAGCTTACGCCGTAGGTCCAGCCCTTCTGCTCACGCAGGTTCAGGTACAGGCGCTTGAAGCTGCCGCCCAGGATCGAGTTCATCACCAGCGCTTTGTGGTAATCGGGTGACTTGCGCGGGATGCCGATGAGGCCTATCCGGATCGACGATTGCGGCGCGCCGGCCTTGTCGATCAGGAAGACTTTGGTCTTCGCCACGGCAACCGGCTTCGGCAGCGCGGGCGCCACGCCGCCCTTGGCCTTCCACGATTTCAAGAGCGGGCCCACCGTGGCCTTGAGCGCGGCTTCGGTGATGTCGCCGGCGGCGATCAGCACGGCGTTCCCGGGCGTGTAGTAGGTCGCGTAGAACTTGCGCACGTCCGCGATGGTGAGGGCCTTGAGGCTGTCCTCGGTGCCGCTGGCGGGCCAGCCGTAGGGATGGCCGTCGCCGAACAGAATGCGTGAGAACGCCAGCGACGCCACCGTGGGTGGGCTGTCCTTGCGGCGGCCGAGCGCGGTGAGCAGGTTGCCGCGCACGCGCTCAAGTTCCTTCTCGTCGAACGCCGGATGCACGACCACGTCGGACCAGATCTCCAGCGCCTTGCCGATGTTCTCGGCCAGCGACGATACCGACACCGAGGTCGCGTCCCAGCTGGCGCCGGTGGCAAGCGAAGCGCCCAGGAACGCCATGTCGTCGGCGATGGCCAGCGCGTTGCGGGACGTGGTGCCCTCGTCAAGCAAGTTGGCGGTCAGATCGGCAAGCCCGGCCTGGCCCTTGGGGTTGGCGGCGCCGCCGGTCTTGATGACCAGCTCGAGGCTGACCAGGGGCAGCTTGTGTGACTCGGCCAGAATCACGCGCAGACCGTTGTCCAGGCGAAAGCGCTTCACAGCCGGCACCTTGAACGGCCGCTCGGGCATGGCGGTCGGGCGCTTCTGGCGAAACTCGGCGTCGGGGGTCACGCGCGCGGGCGGCGCTGGATCGGCGTCGATCACGCGCGGGGGCGGCGGCGCCTTTTCGGGCCCTGCCATTGCCAGCACCGCGACGGCCAGCCACATCGTCATGGCTTGATCCTCCCCATGATGGGCGCCTGCGGGTTGGGTTCGACTGTGATCACGAGGCGACGGTCCTTGCGCAGATGCTTGCTGGCGTAGCTGCGTAACGCCTCGGCATCGACCGACTGATACGCGGCCAGGTGCTTTGAGATGAAGGCCGGATCACCGGCGTAGTAGGCGTAGTCGAGCAGACGCGAAGCGCGGCCCTGCAGGGTTTCGAGGCCGCGAAAGAAATCGGTCCGGATCTGGTTCTTCACCCGCTGCAGCTCCCGATCGGTGACTGGCTCGGCTGCGATGCGTTCAATCTCGAGATCGATGACTTTCTCGATCTCGGCCATGGTGTGGCCGGCGAGCGGCGTGAAGCTGATCTCGAAGTACCCGGCGTGCATCATGCTGGTCTGCGACGCGTTCACGCTCTGGGCGATCTTCAACTCGTAGACCAGTCGCTGGAAAAGCCGCGAGCTCTTGCCGCCAGCAAGCACGCCCGACAGCACGTCCATCTCGGCGTCGCCCGGCGCGAACAGCGGCACGGTGTGCCACATCATGAACTCTGTCGCGAGGTTGACCTTGGCCTCCATGGCGATGCGCTTCTCGCCGGCAAGCTCGGCCGGCGGTACCGCGCGGCGCTTGATGGCGGGCCCCGCCGGGATGGGGGCGAAGTACTTGTCGATGAGACCCTTGGTGACCGGAACGTCGATGTCGCCGGCGACGATCAGGATGGCGTTGTTGGGGGCGTAGTAGCGATGGAAGAAGCCTTTGATGTCGTCCTCGCTGGCGGCGGTCAGATCGTCCATCGAGCCGATGACCTCGTGGTGGTACGGGTGGTCGATCGGGAACAGCGTTTCGGTCACCACCTTCATCACGCCGCCCATGGGCTGGTTCTCGACTCGCTGTCTGCGCTCGTTCTTGACCACGTCGCGCTGGTTGTCGAGGGTGGCCTTGAACGACGGGCGATCGAGCAAGAAGCCCATGCGCGAGCTTTCCAGCCACAGTCCAAGCTCGACCTGATTGGCCGGCAGCGTCTCGTAGTAGTAGGTGCGGACCTGGCTGGTCGAGCCGTTGCGGTTCGACGCCCCGGCCTCGGACAGGTACTTGAAGAACGTGTCCTCGGGGATGTGGCGCGTGCCCTGGAACATGATGTGCTCGAACAGGTGCGCGAACCCGGTGCGGCCGCGCACCTCGTCCTTGGAGCCGACCTTGTACCAAAGCTCGACATGCACCGTCGGCACCGTGCGATCGACGTGCAGCAAGACCTCCAGGCCGTTGCCAAGCAGGTACTTCTCGAATGGGATGTCGACCGTGCCGGCGGCGCGAGCCGAGCCGCCGGCGAGCAGCAGGACGGCGGCAAGCGCGGGGCGGAACCATGGCGGCGATGGACGCATCGACTCCGTTTATCATCTTCGGCGCGGCTGAACGACACCCAACGTTTTGGCGCCGCCGCCGGTAGGGACGGCCATGAAAACGCGAACCCACGTTGTTGTTTCGATGCTAGTCGCAGCCTGGGCGCTGCTGCCCTCGTCGCCGGTCTCTGCGGCCGAATGGGAGAAGCTTGCGGCCGACCAGCTCCCGCCGCCCGTCCTCGCCACGATGAAGCGTGAGCTGGGCAACCAGCTCGCCAAGGAGCCGAGGCTGAAGAAGCGCATCACCAGGGAGGGTACGTTCGAGTACCGGGTGTCTGGCGAGACTTCCACCGGCGAAGTCGACCTCGAGCTGACGTCGACCGGCGCGCTCACGCGGAAGAAGGAAGTGCTGACGCCCGACGCGACACCCAAAGACATCCTGGCGGTTTCGAAGCGGGAGTTCGGGGTGCTGCCAGTGAATGAGATCGCGCGTGTGACCAAGGCCGGCGAGGTCACCTACGAGGTGGACGCCGAGGCCGCGGATCGCAGAGTTGACCTTGTGTTCACGGCCGAAGGTGGCCTCAAGCGCAAGGTTGAGGAATGGAAGGATCCCAGGCCGTCCCCGACGGTCACAGCGCCGCCTGCCAAGGTGCCGGCTCCTGCGGCGCCGAAGGGTGCGCCGAAGAAGAAGCCCTAGGCCAGTACGTCAGCTCGCCGCTTGCAGCTTGTACAGCTTGGCGTACAGGCCGTCGGCTGCCAGCAGGCCGTCGTGTTGTCCCTCCTCGGCGATGCGGCCGCCGTCGACCACCACGATGCGATCGGCGCGGCCGATGGTCGAGAAGCGGTGGGCGATGACCAACGAGGTTCGGCCACGCAGAAGCTCGGCGATGCCGCGTTCGATGAGTCGCTCGGTGTCGGGATCCACGCTGGCGGTGGCCTCGTCGAGGATGAGGATCTCGGGATCGCGAGCCAGCGCGCGGGCGAACGCGATCAACTGCCGCTCGCCCAGCGACAGGTTGGCGCCGCGCTCGATCACCACCGCGCCGAGGCCACCCGGACGCGCTAACAAATTTGCGCCACCCACCCGTTGCAAGGCCGCCGCGATTTGTTCCTCGGTCACCGCCTCGGCACCGAGACCAATGTTTTCAGCCAGCGTGCCCGCGAACAGGAACGGATCCTGCGGCACCACGACCACGCGGCGGCGCAGTTCTTCCACCGGTAGGTCACGCACGTCGCGTCCGTCGATCAGAATGTGGCCAGCGCCGGGCTCGTAAAGCCGCGCGACCAGCTTGATGAGGGTCGACTTGCCGGCGCCGCTGGGCCCGACGATGGCCACGGTCTGGCCGCGCGGCACCGCCAGTGACAGGCCCGATAGCACCGGTGCCAGATCGCGGTAGCCGAAGCTGACGTCGGCAAGCTGCAGGTGGGCTCGGCCCTCGCCCGGGCGCGCGACCGCTGCGCTCGCGGCAACGGGCGCGTCCAGCTCGCGGGTATCGAGCAGGCCGAACACCCGCTCGGCCGCGGCCATCGCTTGCTGCATGACCGTGTACTTGGTCGACAGGTCGCGGATCGGCCCGAAGAACTTGGCCAGGTACTCGATGAACGCCACCAGCACGCCGAAAGTCAGCGTCCCGGCCCAGATTCGCCCACCGCCGTGCCACAGCAGGCCCGCCAGCGCGAACGCTCCCACCGCCTCGACGATGGCGTAAAGCGCGGCGTCAGCCGTGATGGCGCGGGCGTTGGCGGTGCGGTATTCGCGGTTGGCGACATCGAAGCGACGTTCGACCAGTTGTTCCTGCGCGAACGCCTGCACCACCTTCATTCCCGACAGGTGTTCCTGCAGAAACCCGTTCATGCGCGCAAGCTTGGTGCGCACCTCGCGGAACGCGTCCCGCACCAGGCGCCGGAACACCGCCGCGATGCCGAACAGCACCGGCGCCGACGCCATCGAGAACAACGCCAGCCGCCAGTCGAGCGCGAAGATGGTCACCAGGATGAACGTCAGCTTGACGATGTCGCCGACCAGACTGACCAGGCCCGACGCAAACATCTCGGTCAGCGATTCGATGTCGTTGGTCATGCGGGTCATCAGGCGCCCGACCGGCGTGCGATCGAAGAACGCCTGCGCCAGGCTCATGACGTGCCGGTAAAGCTGCGCGCGCAGATCGTTCATGGCGCGCTGGCCGGCGACCTGGGTGAAGTAAAGCTGGATGGATCCGGCGCTGTATTGTCCCAGCAGCGCCAGCAGGTAATACAGCCCCAGACGCCCAAGCCCGTCGGGACGGCCGACCGCGATGTGTTCGTCGATCGCCGTCTTGAGCAGGTAGGGCTGCAGCAGCTCGAACCCGGTCGCCAGCGGCAGCGTGACGACAGCGCCGAGCATGAGCGCCCGTTGCGGCCACACGTAGGCGAAGACGCGCCGGAGCAGCGTGCGATCGAGCGCCCTGCCGAGCAGCTCCTCGCCTGCCGCGGTACCGCCAGGCGCCGGCCGACCACCGCGCGCACTCAGGGTTGCACCTCCTGGTACGGGGCGGTGGCCACCGAAGCTACCGGATCGGATGCGAACTGCTCGCGGTAGATCTCGGCGTAGAGGCCGTTCTTGGCCACCAGCTCGGCGTGGGTCCCGCGCTCGGCAGCCCGGCCGCCGTCAAGCACCAGGATCTCGTCGGCGTGGCGGACGGCGGCCACTCGATGCGACACGATGATGACTGCCGGCCGCGCGGTTTCGCCGGCGTCGGGCTGTGCGCCCAGCAGCGGCCGCAGGTGGCCCAGAATGTCCTGTTCGGTCTCGGCGTCCACCGCCGACAGCGAATCGTCGAGCAGCAGGATGGGGCGCCGGGCATGAAGCGCGCGTGCCAGCGCCACCCGCTGGCGCTGACCGCCCGACAGCGTGATGCCACGCTCGCCCACCAGCGTTTCGTGGCCATCGGGGAACGCGGCGACGTCGCGGGCCAGGCCGGCGGCCAGGGCGGCGGCGCGGATCTCAGCCATCGCCGACGCATCGGGGGCCGCGTCGCTGGCGGTGGGGCGGCCAAAGGCAATGTTCTCGGCCAGTGTTGCCGAGAACAAGAAGGCGTCTTGCGGCGCGTACGCGATGGCACCGCGGATCTCGGCCGCGGGCAGATCGCGCGCGTCGCGCTCGTCGAAGAAGATGGTGCCGCGCGGCACCTCGACGAAGCCGGCCAGCGCGTCAGCCAGGGTCGACTTGCCGCAGCCGGTGCGTCCGACCACGGCGAGGGTCCGGCCAGGCGCGAGCGTGAACGACACGCCATCCAGCCGCCGCGCGCTGCCGTGCTCGACGGTCAGATTGGTAACCCGCAGCGTGACGCCGTTCGGGTACGCGGCGCGGGCCTCGGGAACCGGAAGCGCCGGCGGGGCCTGCAACGCGTGGGCGGTGCCGTGGTCCAGTAGTTCGCGCACGCGCGCCCATGCGGCTGTGCCCCGCTGCCACAGCGACAGCACCCAGCCCAGCGCCACCGTCGGCCACGACAGGAACACCAGGTAGGCATTGAAGGCCACCAGTTGTCCGACGGTGAGCCGACCCGACGTCACCTCGTGGCCGCCCAGCCACAACACGATCCAGGTGCCCAGTCCGCCGATGAGCGCGAACAGCGGCGTCAGCGCACCGCGCGCGCGCACCAGTGCCAGCTGACGATCGAAGTAACCCTGGTTCAGCCGGTCGAACTGGGCGCGGCGTCGGCTCTCCAGCGTGTAGGCACGCACGGTGGCGATGCCGGTCAGGTCTTCCTGCAACGAGGTCGACAGCGTGCCGAGCTGTTCTTGCAGGGCGCGGCTCTGCTGGAACAGACGTCGACTCGACAGCCGCCCGAACAGGAACACGAGCGGGAACGGTAACAGCGCCACTGCGGTCAGGCGCGGCGACAGGTCCAGCAACAGCCAGATGCCGCTGACATAGACGATGGCGGTGTTGACCAGGTTGAGCACGCCGGGCCCGAACAGCATGCGCACCGCGCCCAGATCGTTGGTCAGGCGTGACATCAGATCGCCGACCGGATGGCGGGCGTAGAAGGCCGGCGGCTGGGCGGCCAGGAACCCGAACAGATCGCGGCGCAGGCGGTACTCGATGTTGCGCCCGGCATTGAAGATGAGCACCCGTGAGGCGGTGCGGAAGGCAGCCTGCATCGCCGCCAGTGCGACGATCAGCAGCGCGGCGCGGGCGACCAGGTCAAGCACACCCGGTTTCGTGGCCGCCAGGGCGTCGACCGCGTGTTGCAGGTTGCGTGGGATCGCCAATCCAAGCGCGTTCGACCCGACCAAGCACAACGCGCCCAGGCTTAGCTGTGGCAGTTCGACGCGCATCCGCCTGATGAGGGACGGCGGCGTGGGCGTCGCGCGCTTGGCTGACGGCTCGGGCAAGGGCAGCAAGGGGAGTGTCCCTTGCCATGCTCGCCGGCCCGATGCAAACGCCGACCCGGTTGCCCGTAATGTGTTTTGACCGCTGTTTCCCGCTCAGGTACTGTAGGGCCGCACTGCCGAGCTGCGTCCAACCTTAACGGAGCCCTGGAACGTCGGACTTCCCTATGAACCCAGTGAGACTTTTCCTTAAGCTAGGCCTGATGGGGGTGCTTTGTGTCGCGGTGTCCGGGCCGCTGGTGGGGGACGCAGGCATCGCGTGGGCCCAGACTCCGGGGCAGCTCAACGATGCGCAGAAGGAGCAGGTCAAGGACCACTATCAGAAAGGGCGGCGGTTGCAGGAAGTGGGCAAGTACGCCGACGCGATCGATGAGTACCAGAAGGGCTATCTCATCGGTGAGAACGCCGAGTTCCTGTACAACATCGCGCAGTGCCACCGACTGCTGAACAACGCCCAGGAAGCCCTGCGATCATACAAGCGCTTCCTGGCCAAGGACCCAGGTAGCAGCCAACGCGGCGAGGTCGAGAAGCGCATCGCCGAGCTCGAGAAGCAGATCGACGATTCGAAAAAGGGTGTGGCGCCGCCGCCGCCCACGGTTGCTCCACCGCCGCCTGTGCCGGCACCGCTGCCTGCGCCCGCACCGCAGCCCGTCGCTCAGCCGACGGCGCCGCCGCCGGCCGTCGTGGATGCGCCACCGCCTGCGCCGGTTATCGGCATCGCCGCCACCGCTCCGTCGTCTGACAGCGCCCCGCGCCCAAGCCGGGTACTTCCGATGACCATGCTGGTGGGTGGCAGCGTCCTGGTGGCGACATCTTTTGGTCTGGGTCTGGCCGCGGCTTCAAAGGCCAAGGCGGTGGAGGATCTCGCGAAGGGTGGCATGGCCTTCAATCCCAAGCTCGAGAAGGACGGAAAGGCGTTGAGTGGGATCGCCATCGGCGTCGGTCTGGTCGGTCTGGCGGCAGGGGTTACTGGCATCATCATGCTTGCCACGAGCGGCAGCTCTTCGTCGGCAGCCTTACCGTCGCACGGCAGTTCGAACCTGGCGTTTTTCCCGGCGGCCGGGCCGGATTTCACCGGCGCCGCCGCCCGGATGACATTCTAATGATGATGCCCAATCGACCTGCACCTGGTTCTTGCTGGGTGGCATTCGTGGCTGCGATGGCAGCCATCGGCGCGCTGGCGGTGCAGGGTTGTTACAACCCGCAGATCGCCGACGGGACCCTGCGCTGCGCCTCCGACTTCTCGTGTCCGGACGGCATGGAGTGCGACAAGAGCGGCACCGGCAAGTGCTACAAAAAGGGCGCGGTGCCGATGGCAATGCCGAAGCCGCCCGATGGCGGCACCGGGATGACTATGGACGCGATTCCTGCGTGCCAGCCTCCCCCGACGGCGCCGGCGCCCGGAAAGTGCGATCCGGTGTGCCAGGCCGGCTGCCGCACCGGCGAGAAGTGCAACGTGTCGGGGCCATCGGCTAGCTGTGTGCCGGCGGGCACCGTGATGAAGGGCCTGGTGGAAAGCTGCGATCCGAAGGTGGACCAATGTCGCGGCGGTTCCATCTGCCTTGAAGAGCCGTTCAGGGAATGCGGCGCGCACTGCTACCGCTACTGCCGGTCCGACACCGATTGCCTGATAGGTGGCATGGCGGGCAAGTGCACCGGCCAGGTGTTGAGCGACGACAAGGTCACGATGTTTTCCATCTGCAGCCCACCGCGCGAGATGTGCAGCCCGATCCTTGGGGCGCTGCCGCTTGGGCGGGTGGCGTGTGCGGGTGGTGGTGGGCCCGCGTCCACGCGGCCCTACCCAACCTTCGGTTGCTACATCCTGTCGACATTGTTCCCGGATGAGGCGGTGTGCGATTGCGCGGGCAAGAAGACCGAGGGCGTGGTTTGCGAAGTCGAGCACGATTGTGTCCCCGGCTTGGAGTGCGTGAAGGTCGACAACATCAACAAGTGCCGGCAACTGTGCCGGCTCGACACCATGGGTCCATGCCCCGTCGGCCAGAAGTGCACGCCGTTCACGATCAGGAACACGACCTCGAGGATGTTCGGCTACTGCCGGATCTGACCGCGGTCAGCGCAGGCGGTCAACGCAGGTAGATGATGGTGACGATGGCCGCGGCGTACAGCGCCAGGTTGGCCATGAACAGCTTGTCACGCAGCATCGAGTCGGTCGGGCTTTCGGCACCGGCCGCCCGGTACGTCAACCAGAGGAAACGAAAGATGCCGAACCCCGCGAACGGCAGCGTCAAGGCTAGCTGCCGCGTGCCGAGAAACTGCTGCGCGTGCGTCGACTGCGTGTAGGCGCCGTATGCGGTGATGGTCAAGGCGCCCAGGATGATGAGCAGCCAGCGCAGGATCGCCGGGTGGTAGCGTTCGAGAACGTCGCGCTGCACGCCACCGCGGATGCCGGCGATGCGCAGCTCGTGGGCGCGCTTGCCGAAACCCAGGAAGCTGGCGAGCAAGAGCGTGCACACCAGCAGCCACTTCGACGGCGGCACTGATATCGCCGCGGCACCGCCCAGCACGCGCAAGATGAACCCCAGCGCGATGCACGCGACATCGACGAAGGGCACGCGCTTGAGTCCGAAGGAGTAGCCGAGGTTGAGCAGGAAGTACGCCGCGGTCACCGCGAAGAACCCGACCCCGAGGGTCAGGAATCCGACGCCGAGCGAAACGCCGACCAGCACGATGGCCGCGGTCTGCGCCACGGCGGCCGGCAACGCGCCCGAAGCCACCGGCCGGTTGCGCTTGACCGGGTGGGCGCGATCCTTGTCGACATCGACGACATCGTTGACCAGGTAGACCGCGCTCGACAGCAAGCAGAAGCAGCCCAGCGCCACCACCGCGCGCGTGTCGGCCACCGGATCACCGACCCGACGCGCGAACACCAGCGGTGCGGCGACGAACAGGTTCTTCACCCACTGATGCGGGCGGCAGGTCTTGACGAGGGCAAGCAGCATGAGCGGATCTAAGCTGGGCGAGCAAAGCGCCCGGGCTCAGGCTCGGGCGAACGGCAGGCGGGGGTGGTAAAGCGCGCGGGAGTGTACCGCATTTGCGGTTTCCGCTAGGCTGGCCGGCCGATGTCCGCTGCCGGAACGCCACAGTCCGCTCTTGCCCGCACCGCTGGTGCGGCGGGCGCCGGCCATCTGGCGGGGCTGGCGGACGAAGAACTGGTGGCGCGCGCGCAGGCGCGTGACGTAGCGGCGTTCGAGGAACTGCTTGGCCGCTACGAGAGCCGTGTCTACCGCGTGGTGATCCGGCTGCTGCGCGACGAGACCGATACGCGCGAAGTGCTACAAGAGACCTTCCTGTCGGTGTGGCGCAAACTGCCCGGGTTCGAGGGCAAGGCGCAGTTCGGCAGCTGGCTGTACCGGGTCGCGGTCAACGCGGCGTTGATGTTGCTGCGCTCGCGGCGCCGCCGTCCCGAGGTGCCGGCTGACGATCTGGACCCGGACGTTCTGGGGCGTGCCGCGGCCGCGGCCGGCAGCCTGGGTGCGGACGCCGACTGGACACGCCGTCCGGACGAGCAGTTCCAGTCGCAGGAGCTGCGCCAGCACATCGAGGCCGCGGTCGATGCGTTGCCGGCGTCGCTGCGCGCGGTGTTCTTGGTGCGTGACGTGGAGGGCCTGTCGACCGAGGAGACCGCGGAGGTCATGGGCCTGTCGGTACCCAATGTGAAGACCCGGCTGCACCGGGCTCGGCTGTCGCTGCGCGAGGCGATCGCGGGATATTTCGCCCGCACGTGACCGCAGCTTCGGGACGGTATACTCGCCGCGTGTGGCCTCCCGGCACCTGGGTCGCGCGCTTCGTCACCTGCGCGGCGTGCCTGGCCCTACTGGCCTGGGGACGGGACGTGGCCGGGGCGACGCCGACGTGGCCCGATCGGCAGCTAGTCGTGCTGCGGGACGAACTCGCCCGGCGCGATGGGCGACCCGAGGCGATGGGGCCGCTGGCCGCGCTCTTGCGCCTCGAAGACGATCTGCCGTCGGGGGCGTTGCTGCCGATACTGCGAAAGGTGGCGGACAGCCGGCGTGGCGATCCCCTGGTGGCGGCGCACGCTGCGTACTACCTGTCGCTGGAGGAGGATCGCGCGGGCGACGTGGTGGCGGCGCGGGCGCGGCGCGACCGACTGGGTTTCATCAGCGCCTTCTCGGTGCTGGGCCCATTCGATGCGCAGGGACGCGGCGGCATCGATCGCGTGTACCCACCCGAGACCGCGGCCATGGACCCGCGTGGCGGCAAGCGTTTCGCCGGCAAGGAGCGCGAGGTCGCCTGGCGCCGCGCGCCCGCCGAGGTCATACGAGAGGGCGGCCTGGTGCTCGATGGACTCCTGCGACCGGACAACGATGCGGTGGCGTACGTGGTCAGCTTTGTCACGAGCGATCGTGACCGACTCGCGGCCCTGCGCATCGGATCACCTGGGCCAGTGAAGGTCTGGCTCAACGGCGCCGAGGTGCTGAGCGCGAACGCCGTGCGCCCGCCGGCGCCTGACCAGAACGCGGCGCCAGTGTTGGTGCGTCGGGGCGAGAACGTCGTGGTCATCAAGACAATGATCACGTCGGGCGCCTGGCGAATCTACGCCCGTTTCACCGAACCATCCGGCCGCGCCCTGGCAGCCCTGCGATCTGCCGCCGAGCCGGCCGCCGCCGTGATGACCACATCTGCCGCACAACAGAGCGGCCTCAAGATCCGCGAACTTGGCGCGCTCCTGCGCGAGCGCGCCGAGACTGCGGCGCCCCAGGTTCGCGCATCTGCTTACCTGGATCTGGCGCGGTATCTGGCTGCGGTGCGCCCCGAGGACGGCGAGGGCCAGGCCATCGAGATCGCCGCACGCGAGGCGCAACGTGGCAATCCCGCAGCGGAGGCGCAGGCGATCCTGGGCGAACTGGCGCGCGACGAGCACGAACGCCAGCGGGCGTGGGAAGAGCTGGCAGGGGCGGCGAAGGATCCAGGCCTGGCGGCGCTGGCGCTGGCGAGTCTGGGCGAGCTGGCGCGCGCACATCGGCAGGACGGCCCGGCGGTGGCGAGCTGGCGCGAGGCTCTGGCGAGAGATCCGGGTTGCTTGCCGGCGATTCTGGCGCTGGCGGGAGACGAGCTGGTCGCGGGGCTGCCGGCTTTTGCGCTGGCGCGGCTCGACGCGCTGCCCACCGCCAGCCGCAGGGTGGCGAGCGTGGCTCGAGCACGGGTGCGGGCGCTCGAGGCACTCGGCCGTCGGAGCGACGCCGAAGCTACGCTGCGCGAGATGCTGGACCGGCGCAAGAACGATGTCGAGGTGCTGCAAGATCTGGCGTCGGCGGCGCGCAATCGTCACCAGCCGGCCGAGGCGGTCGCGTGGCTCGGCCAGGTGGTGCGGCTGCGCCCGGATCTGGTGTTCGCGGTGATCGATCTGGCGCGCTTGTATGAGGGCACTCTGCAGGCGGCGCAGGCTCGAGCGCTGCTGGCGGGCGCGATCGAGCGGTTGCCCGACGAGCCGCAGTTGCACGAAGAGCTGGGCCGCTTGCTGGCCCGCGAAGGTGACGCCAGCGGCGCACTTGCGCACCTGCGCGCGGCCCTGGCCCTGCGACCACAGAATCCGGCCTTGCGTCGCTACGCCGATCGTCTGGCCGCGGGACTGGGCGACGGCCTCGCGAGCGGCGGTTCGGCCGATGATCTGGCGCGCGATCACGCTGAGAACGCCGACGCGCTGGCGGCGCCCGCACTGGCGGTGGCGCCTGGGCCCGAGGGCAAGCAAGCCGACTCGGCTGTCGTGCTGCTGGATCGGCGCGTGGTGCGGGTGCACGGCAACGGCCTTTCGGAGACCTTCGCGCAGCGGGTGGTTCACGTGCGCACCGATCGGGGCGCGCGCGACAATCAGGAGTTCTTTGTGCGCTACACGCCCGGATCGCAAGAAGTCGAGATCCGGCGCGCCCAGATATTTCGGCGCTCACCGTCGGGAGAGGTCGAGGTTCTGGATGCCGGCGGTCGCGACGATCGCGATCTGTCCGAGCCGTGGTACGGGCTGTACTACGATTTTCGGGCGCAGGTCGTGCTGTTCGACGGCCTGCGCGCGGGCGACGTCCTTGATGTCGAGTACACCCTGGCGGATGTGGCATCCGAGAATGTGATGGCCGACTATTTCGGCGACTTCGAGTTCATCGCCGAGGCCAGCCCCAAGCGGCGCTGGGACTACCGGCTGATCGGCCCGCGCACGCGCCGGTTCTTCTTCAACGAGCCGCGCCTGGCGGGTCTCAAGAAGACCGTCGCGCCACAAGGCGACGAGGTCATGTACGCATTCTCGGCCACCGACATTGCCAAGGTGGAAGCCCAGCCGTCGATGCCAGGCTGGGCGGAAGTGGCGCCCTACATCCACGTCAGCACCTACAAAACCTGGCAGGACGTCGGCCGCTGGTGGTGGAACCTGGCCGCCGATCAGCTGGCGGCCGACGCGGACTTGCGGCGCGTGGCGCGCGAGACAACTGCGGGCCTGGCCAGCGACGAAGACAAGGTGCGAGCCCTGCACAGCTTCGTCATCGCAAGCACCCGCTATGTCGGCCTCGAGTTCGGCATCCATGGCTACAAGCCCTACAAGGTCACCCAGGTGCTGGCGCGGCGTTTCGGTGACTGCAAGGACAAGGCGTCGCTGCTGCACGCGCTGCTGCGCGAGGTGGGCGTCGAATCCGAGCTGGTCCTCGTGCGCACCCGGCGCGGCGGTCGCATCGACCCGGTGCCGGCGTCTCTGGCGGTGTTCGACCACGCCATCGTGTATGTCCCGCGCCTGGATCTCTACCTTGACGGCACCGCAGAGTTTTCCGGCATGACCGAGTTGCCAAGCCAAGACCAGGGCGTGAGCGTCCTGCGCATCGGCCCGCGGGCCGCGACCCTGGCCCAGACGCCGGTGCTGCCGTCGTCGGCGAATCGTGCCGAGCGAAGCTGGGCGGCGCGCCTGAGCGCCGACGGCACCGCAGCGATCGACGAGGTCGTCACAGTGAAAGGCCAGGCCGCGCCCGAGTGGCGGCAGCACTACCAGACCCCGGGCGAGCGGCTCGAACGCTACGGCAAGGTGTGGAGCGGACGGTTTCCTGGCGCGCGGGTCGAACGGGTCGAGGTCGATGGCGCGCTTGATCGCAACCGGACCGTCACCGTCCGCGCGCACGTGCAGGTGCCACGTCTGGCTGAACCCGGTGCCGGCGGCGTGGTGAGCTTGCCGCTGTCGGCGCGCGACGTGGAGTTCGTGCGCTCGTACGCACGCCTGTCGAAACGGACCCTCGACCTGGAACTGGCCTACCCGTGGCAGCACAGCGAGGATCTGGTGTTCACCCTTCCTGAAGGCTGGCACGTGGTGCGCGCGCCCGGGCCGACCCGGATCGAGGCGGGGCGCTTCGGCAGTTTCTCGCTGCAAGTCATCGCATCGCCCGATGGCCGGCAGGTGCGTGTGCGATCCGATCTGGACGTGCGCCAGCATCGCGTGGCCGCGGCGGACTACGCCGCCTTTCGCGCCTTCCTGCAAGCCATCGACGCTGCGCTTGGCCAGCGCATTGTCCTGCACCCGGACGAGAGCTGAAGGTGCCGGGACCTTGTGCGCGACCTTTCCGTGGCACTGGCCTTGCCGCCACGTTTCTGGCCGCGGCGCTGCTCGCTAGTTGCGCCACTGCGATTCCGGTTCGTCCGGCGCGGCGGCACGTTGCCAGCCCGCTCGCGTCCGCGTTCGAGCAGGCCTGCGTGGCCTACGATCACGGCGACGACAGCGGTGCGCTGGACGGATATCTGGGAATCCTGGAGCGGGCTGCGCGGGGCGAGGCCGGGCAGGGTGGTGATGCGGTTTCGATTCCCAGCGCATCCGCGGCGCGCGTCGAGCTGTTGCTGGCGCAGGTTCCCGACCGGACCCGGCAGGAGGACCGGGTGCTGGCCCTGCCTCGCACGCGTCTGCCGTGGCAGGTGCAGGCCGCTCTGGCCGAGGCGGGCGATGGCATCGCGCGGCGCCGGGGCGATGCGACGCTGCTTGCGCGCGGGGCACGGGCCGCCGGTTGCATCGAGTCGGTGCGGCTCCTGGGAGTGGTCGGCCGGCTGGTCCACGGTGATCTGGAATCGTCCCGGCCGCCGTCCGGGGAAGCGCGGACGCTGACGGCATCGGGCTGCCGCCTGATCGTGCCGGCGCTTGACGGCCGCGCCGGTGTACGGGCGCTCGCGGCGACGCTGGAGATCGCGGCGCCGGGTGGCGACCGCACGCTGGTTCTCGACCATGCCGGATCGGCCCGTCTGCGGGTCGACAGCGGACCGTGGCACCGCCATGGCTCGGACGTGGTGGCCGGACCGCGCTGGTCGGCGGCGCGCGTGCGCCTGTCGCCCGGGCGGCACCTCGTCGAGATCCGCCTCGGTGGCTACGGGCAAAGTGTCGAGATGCAGCTTCTGTCGGCCGAGGTGCCGGGCGCGGCCGACGGCTTTGATGGCACCCCGATTCCGGTTCCGGACGATCGCACCTCGCGCGTCGCCGATGCCCTCGCGGCCGATCTGGTGGGCGACGTCGATCGGGCGCTCGTGCGCGCGACGGAGCTGGCGCGCTTGCGACGCGATCCCGGTGCGCTGGCGGTGGCGGCGGCGATCTTTTCCCGCGACGTCACCCGGCCCGCGACCATGGCCCGCGACAGCGCCCGCGCGCTGCACCGCCGCGCGGTGGATCTGGACCCTGGTCTGGCGCGCGCCCGGCGCGAGCTGGCGATCCTGGACCTCATTGGCGATCGTTCCAAGGAGGCCCTCGATCAGGCCGAGGCGGCGGTGCGGGCCGCGCCGCGCTGGTGGCCGGCTCTGCTGACGCTGGCGGACGCGTTGCGTGCGCGCGGGTTCGAGCGCGACTCGGATCTGGCTCTCGATCGCGCGCTGGCGCTGGTCGAGGCTGGCGATGCCGCAAGCGGCTGCACGGTGCGCGAGGCCGCCTACCGTCGGGCCCAGCAGCGCAATCTACTGACCGAGGAGGCGCGCCGGGCCGCCGCGGTGGCGGCCTGCGACGCGCGCTCGGAGATCCCGGTCGAGCGACTGCGCCAGCAGGGTGATCTGGCCGGGGTCGAGCTGGCTCTGACTCGCCAGGCGGGCCTGGCGGTGGACCCTTTGTATCTGGCGACGGAGATCGCGGGCGTTCGCCTGGCCCGGGGCAGGGCGCGCGAGGCAGTTGTTGATCTGGAGGCGTTGCGCCGGCTGTGGCCGCGCGATCCCGGAATCCGGGTCCGCCTGGCCGACGCGTTGACGGCCACGGGTGACCGGGCCGGTGCTGGCGTCGTGCTGGCCGAGGCCGCCGCCACGTTCCCGACCCGCATCGAGCCTCGTCAGGCGGCCCGTAGCTTCGGACTTCCCTCACCGCTCGATCCCTTTCGGCTACACGGCAAGGACGTGATCCGCGATTTCGAGGCCTCCGGCCGCCGCTACGACGCGCCGGCCATCCTGGTGCTGGATCGGACGGTCACGCGGGTGTTTGGCGACGGAGCGCATGTCACGCTCACCCACAACATCGTCAAGGTGGTCAGCAAGGACGGCATCGAGCGTTGGGGCGAGGTGCAGATTCCGGAGGGCGCCGAGGTGCTGTCGTTGCGCACCCACAAGCCTGACGGCAGCGTGCGCGAGCCCGAGGAAATTGCGGGCAAGCCGACCATCTCGGCACCTGAGCTTGCGCCGGGCGACTACGTCGAATGGGAAACCCTCGAGTACCGGGATGCGCCCGAGGCGTTCGCGCCCGGGTTCCTGGGTGAGCGTTTCTACTTCCAGTCGGTGGAAGTGCCGCTCGACCGCAGCGAGTACTGGCTGTGTGCGCCGGCCGACCTGAAGCTGGACGTCGACCGGCGAGCCGGTGGGCCGGTCGCGACCTCCGAGCCAGGCCCGGATGGCACGCGCGTGTACAAGTTCGAGACCCGGCAGCTGCCGCAACTTTTCGCTGAGCGCGCGGCGGTGCCAGGGATCGAGTGGATCCCGTCAGTGCGCCTGTCCGTCGGCGTGACCGTCGCGCAATGGTCGCGTTTCCTGGGCGATCAGCTGGTCGGGGTGGCGCGATCGTCACCAGCACTGCGCGAGGCCGCCACCGCCATCGCTGCTGGCGTGAGGGGTGATCGGGCGGCGCTGGCCCGTGCCGTGGTGGACTGGGTCAGCCAGCACGTCGAGGCCGAGGGCGATGTGATGGAGCCCGCGACGTTCGCCCTGGCGCGCGGCCGCGGCAACCGGACCGCGCTCATCGTCGCGCTGGCGCGCCATGCAGGTCTGCGCGCCGACGTGATGTTCGTGCGCTCGCGGCTGACTGCCGCTGCCGATGCCGTGTCGTCGCCGCAGGAACTGGATGACTACGCTGACGTCCTGGTCCACTTCCCCGACCTGCCTGGCGGTGGCGTCTTCGTCGATCCGCGGCTGCGGCACGCGCCGTTCGGCTATCTGCCGCCGGCGCTCGATGGCGCACCTGGCTTCACGGCTGGCGGAGCGTTCACTCACGCCCGCAGCGCCGCGGCCGATCATCGCTCCGTGACCGCCACTGTGCGTCTCGACGATCGGGGTGGCGCGCAGGTGACAATGAACGAGGTTGTCACGGGCTGGCCATCGATCGAGTGGGCGGATCTGCTCGATCACACCGGTGGCGACCAGACCAAGCTGCGGCAAGAGTTCGAACAGCGTTGGCTGGCGCAGCATTTCCCCGGCGCCCAGCTCACCGCGCTGGCCATCGAGCCTATCGACGGCGCCTCCGGTGGTACCCGGCTCGCCTACTCGTTCACGCATTCGCAGCTCGCGGTCAGGGCGGACGGCGAGTTGAAGCTGTCGCCGTCGTTCTTTCGATCGCAACCCGGCCGTCGCTATGCCACCGAGGACGTACGTCGCACGGCCGCGCTGGTTGGTTTCGATGTCCCGCTCGATCTCGACATGCACATCGAGCTGCCGCCCGGCGCCCGCGTGATCGACGCTGGGCCCAGCCTTCAGATTGTAGCCGGCCGAAACGCGAGCATCCGTTTCGTTGAGCGACGCTCTCTTGATGCCTCCGGCAAGCTTTCGCTGCGTCGGCAGTGGCGCCTGCCGATCCTGCACGTGGCTCCGTCGGAGTACCCGGCGCTGGCGTTGCAACTGCGCCGGATCGATCCGGTCGAGCAGGCCGAGATCAGGATCCAGCTGGCTCGCTGACCCGGTAGTATGGCGGGGATGCGCATCGCCGTCCTTGGTGCCGGCACCTGGGGCACCGCCCTGTGCGGCCTGCTGGCTGACAGCGGTCACGCGGTGGCACTGTGGGGCCGAGACGCTGCGACCATGAACGAGCTTGCGCGGCGGCGCGAGAACACCCGGTACCTGCCGGGGCGGGTGCTACCCGACGACGTCATCGTCACGGCCGACCTCGCCATGGCGGTGGCGCAGACCGAGCTGGTGGCACTGGCGCTGCCCTCGGCTGGTGTTCGCAAGCTGGCGGCCATGCTGGTGCCGCTGTTGCCGGCACGGGCGCTGGTGGTATGCGCGGCCAAGGGTCTGGAAGAGACCACCCGGCTGACACTCGATCGCGTGCTCGCCGAGAGCCTGCCTCAGGCGCGGGTGGTGTTGCTGTCAGGCCCCAACTTCGCTCGCGAGATCGCGCGCGGGCTGCCCGCAGCGGCCGTGGTGGCGTCGCGTGACCAGGCTGCCTGCAACACCGCTCAGAAGGCGATCGCGGGCGAGCGATTCAGGGTCTACACCACCGACGACGTGGTCGGCGTGGCCATCGGCGGTGCACTCAAGAACGTCATCGCCATCGCGGCGGGTTGTTCCGACGGTCTCAACTTCGGCGGTAACGCGCGCGCCGCCCTCATCACGCGGGGCCTCGCCGAGATGGGCCGCCTGGTGGTGCGCATGGGCGGCGATCCGTTGACCTTGTCGGGCCTGGCGGGGCTTGGTGATCTGGTGTTGACCTGCACAGGCGACCTGTCGCGCAACCGGCAGGTCGGACTTGCCCTCGCCGCCGGTGAATCGCCGGCCGCCATCCTGGCGCGGCTGGGTCAGGTCGCCGAGGGTATTGGCACCGCCCGGATCGCCGACGAGCTGGCGCGCGAACTTGGCGTCGAGATGCCCATCACCGCGGCGGTGGCGGGTGTGCTCGCTGGCCAGCGTTCGGCGGCTCTGGCGGTTACCGAACTGTTGTCACGCGAAGCTCGTCCCGAGCGCGGTTGACCAGGCGACGCCGCTTTGCGATCGCGGTTCACACCACGTGGTGATCGACGGCGAGGGCCGCGAACAGCAGGGTGAGATACACGATCGACACCAGGAACAGCGAGCGCGCCCATGCGCGTGGGGCCGGGGTGCGGAAGCCCGCGAAACCCCAGCCGACGAAGATGGCGCCAAGCAAGATCGCCATGACGACGAACGGCTTGCCGGTCACCTGCAGCGGCGTCAGCAGCATGGTCGACGCCACCAGCGCAAGCGAGAAGGCCACGATCTGAATCCGCGTGGCGCGCTCGCCGAAGTCGACCGGCATCACGCGGAATCCGGCACGCGCATAGTCCTCGCTGCGGTAAAGCGCGATGGCGAGGAAGTGCGGGATCTGCCACAGGAACAGGATCGCGAACAGCACCAGGCCGGGGGCGTCGAAGCGGCCGGTGCCCGCGGTCCAGCCCATGAGCGGGGGCAACGCGCCCGGCACCGCGCCGACGAACAGCGCCGCCACAGAGTGGCGCTTGAGCGGCGTGTACACCCAGACATAGGTGAAGAACGCGAACAGGCCCAGGCCCGCCGTCAACGCGTTGCCACCGAAGTACAAGAGCGGCGTCGCGGCGCACGCCAGCAAGCTGCCCACGGCCACTGCCCAGCCGGCCGGGATGCGCCGCTCGGGCAGCGGCCGCCGTCGGGTGCGTTCCATCAGCCCGTCCACGTCGCGCTCGGCGTACATGTTGAGCGCGTTGGCCGCCGCCACGATGAACGCTGACCCGAACAGCGCCATCAGAAACCGTGCGGCGCCGACGTGCCCTGGTGCCAGCCACAACCCGCCGGCAAACGTCGCCATCACCAAGGCGGTGATCCGCGGCTTGGTCAGCGTGATGACGTCGCGAACGGCGCCAAACGAGCGGTGGGAAGATGCGGCGGCCAACGGCTGCTTGCCAATTTTACTTGGGCGCCGCCAGCTCGAACTTGGCCTCGGCGGTCTTGTCGGCCGCGACCGTGACCTGCATGTCCGTGGTGCCGAGGCGCTCGTGCCACGCGGTCACCGTGTAGCTACCGGGCGGCACGTTCTTGAGGGTGAAGCTGCCGTCTTCGCCGGTGATGGCCCAGAACGGGTTGTCGGTCACCACCACGTAGCCGGTCATCCACGGGTGCACGTCGCACTTGAACTTGATGACGTCGCCGGCGGTCGGGAACTTCTTCTTCATGGCGGGGAAGCCCTGCGCCTGGGCCATGTTGAACAGCGTGGCCGGGCCCTTGTACGTGTGCACGTTGTGCAGCGTCTGATCGCTATTCTTGATGGTGACGTCCTGGCCGGCCTGCGCCACCTGCACACGCGGCCGGTACATGCAGCCGTTCTGATCCATGACCGCGGGCGTGGCAGGCGGCGGGAAGGCTCCGGTCAAGCCCTTGGTGATGCGCACGACCGCGTTCTTGAGCACGCCGCCGGCACCGGCGACGATCTCTTCGTTCTTGGCGCCTGGCTGCTTGGCACAGAACGGGTCGCTCTTCATGTTCACTTCCGTCATTTCGGGCGCCTTGCCGGTCAGCTTGACCGTGCCCTTGACCGAGCCTCCGCCGGCGGCCTGTGCGGCCGGCAGCAGATCGAACGACGACACCAAGCCCGCGACCGTCGAACCCGGCCCGGTGGCACGATCCTTCGTGCACCCGACGAGCGGGGCGAGGGTGACAACGAGCAGCAGGGCGAGATGGCGTGGGCGCATGGATCCTCCTGGCGAATTTGGTTGGCGTCCTAGCAGGCACGTACCTTCCCGTCAACCTGGGGACGCACTGGGTTTTCCGACGCTGTTGATGGGACGCACGCGCCCGGCAAAGTCTTCGCGCGGAGCCAACTGGGGTTTCTTGGTGCTAGTCTCTCCGCCCTCGTACATGTCGACGTTCGTCCCCGATCGCGAAGGCTTCCACGAGCTGGCCCGGCACGGCCGCCTGTGCTTCGTGTACCGCGAATGGCTGGCGGATTCACTGACGCCGGTGTCGGCGTTCGCGCGTCTCGGCCGGGAACCGTACTCGTTCCTGCTGGAGAGCGTCGTGGGCGGTGAGAAGTGGGCCGCGTACAGCTTCGTCGGCGTGCGCCCGCGCGAGGTGGTGAGGGCCAAGGGCACAGAGGTCGAGATTCTGCGCCCGCACGGCAAAGACGGAGCGTTCGAGGTGGCCGAGCGCTTGACCACGGCGAATCCGTTGCAGCACCTGAACGCGATGCTGGCCGAGATAAGGACGTCGGTGCCGGCGGGACTGCCGCGCTTCTTTGGCGGCGCGGTCGGGTTCTTGAGCTACGACGCCGTGCGCTGGTTCGAACGCTTGCCCGCCTCGGCGCCCGACGAGCTGGGCTTGCCCGACATGTGTTTCGCACTGACCGATACCGTCGTGGTTTTCGACAACCTGCGCGGCACTGTGAAGGCAGTCGCGTCGGTGGACGTGGCCGGGCGCGATCTCGATGAGGCATACGACGACGCCTGTGCGCGCGTGAACGGCGTCATCGATCGGCTGGGGCAGCCTGGCCCGCCGCTGCGTGCGCTTGACGTCGGGGCCGCCACGACGGAGGGCGCCTCGGCCGCGGCGACGTCGCCTGCGGTGTCGCGCACCGGGCGCGAGCGTTACGAGGACGGCGTGCGCCGCATCCAGGACTACATCCGGGCCGGCGACGCCTTCCAGGTCGTGCTGTCGCAGCGGTTCGAGGTGCCGCGACGGGGCGTCGACCCGTTCGACGTGTACCGGCTGTTGCGTGTGACCAACCCGTCGCCGTACATGTTCCACCTGGAATTCCCCGAGGCCATCGTCACCGGCGCCTCACCCGAGATCCTGGTGCGCAAGCATGGCTTGCGCATCGAGCTGCGCCCCATCGCGGGCACCCGGCGTCGCGGTCAGACCCCCGAAGAGGACGCGGCGCTGGAGGTCGAGCTGCTGGCGGATCCCAAGGAGCGCGCCGAACACGTCATGCTGATCGATCTCGGCCGCAACGACATCGGGCGCGTGGCCAGCCCGGCCAGTGTGAAGCTTCACGACGTCATGACCATCGAGCGCTACTCGCACGTCATGCACATCGTGACCAGCGTCAGCGGCACCCTGGCCCCGGGCAGGGAACCTGGCGACGTGGTGGCCGCCGCATTCCCGGCGGGTACGTTGTCGGGCGCACCCAAGATCCGGGCCATGGAAATCATCGAAGAGCTGGAACCATCCCGGCGTGGCATTTACGGCGGCGCCGTCGGTTACCTGTCGTATACCGGCAACGTCGATCTGGCCATCGCCATCCGGACGCTGGTGACCAAGGGCGACACCATCTATGTCCAAGCCGGGGCGGGCGTGGTCGCCGACAGCGTACCGGCGGCCGAGCACGAGGAATGCGCTAACAAGGCCCGCGCCGTCATCGTGGCGATCGATAGGGCGCGCCGGCTGGAGGGTGAGTAGCCATGCTTCTGCTGATCGACAACTACGACTCGTTCACCTACAACCTGTTCCAGCATCTGAGCGAGCTGGGCCAGCAGGTGAAGGTCGTCAGGAATGATGAAGTAACGGTTGAAGAAGTAGTAAAAATGATCCCGCAGCACATCGTTATTTCACCTGGGCCGTGCACCCCGGATCAGGCTGGCGTGTCGCTGTCCGTGATAGCGGGGTTGGCAGGCAAGGTGCCGATCCTGGGCGTGTGTCTGGGGCACCAGTCGATAGGGCAGGCGTTCGGCGGCAAGGTGGTGCGGGCCAAGGAGATCGTGCACGGCAAGACCTCGCGCATCTTCCACGACGAGAAGGGCGTGTTCACGGGCTTGCCCAATCCGTTCGAGGCGACCCGCTACCATTCGCTGGTGGTCGAGCGATCGAGCCTGCCCGACTGCCTGGAGATCACGGCCAAGACCTGGGATGAGGAAATCATGGGTCTGCGCCACAAGACTTTGCCGGTGGAAGGGGTGCAGTTCCACCCCGAGTCTTTCCTGACGACAGTCGGCAAGGATCTGCTGCGCAACTTCGTCGATGGACGGGGCCGGGCATGACCGGGGCTGCGGCTGGGGCAGACGGCATCGACATGAAGGAGGCGCTTGCCCGGGTGGTCGACGGCAAGAACCTGTCAGCGGCGGACATGGCTGGGCTGGCCGGACGGATCATGGACGGCGAGGCGACCCCGGCCCAGGTCGGCGCGCTCTTGACGGCCCTGCGCATGAAGGGCGAGACCGTCGATGAGGTGGTCGGGGCGGCGCAAGCGATGCGGGCACGCATGTTGAAAGTCGTGACCGACGCGCCTCTGCTGGTGGACACCTGCGGCACCGGCGGCGATGGCTCGGGCTCGGTCAACGTGTCGACCCTGGCGGCGTTCATGGTCGCGGCGTGCGGCGTCCCGGTGGCCAAACACGGCAACCGCGCGCTGACGTCGAAGTCGGGCTCGCACGATGTGATCGAGGCGCTGGGCCTGGATCCCGCGCCGTCGCCCGAGCTGGCGGCGCGCAGTCTGCGCGAGGTTGGCCTGTGCTTCATGTTCGCGCCGACGTACCACGCCGCCACCAAGCACGCCGCCGGGCCACGCCGCGAGATCGGCTTTCGCACGCTGTTCAACTTGCTGGGTCCGCTGACCAATCCGGCTGGCGCGCGCTACCACGTCACCGGGGTGTTCGCCGCCCCACGGTGCGAGTTCCTGGCGCGCGCGTACGGCCAACTTGGATCGCAGCGCGCCCTGGTGGTGCATGGCGCCGGCGGGCTGGATGAGTTCGCGCCAGCCGGAGCCACACGGATGGCCGAACTGCGCGACGGCGTCGTGACCGTGCGCGAGGTGCACCCGGGTGACTTTGGCCTGCCCGAGGCCGATGCCGCCGGCCTGCGTGGCGGCGATCCCGCGACCAACGCGCGGCTGCTGACCGAGACGCTGCGCGGGGCTGCCGGCGTCATCCGCAACGCCGCCGTGATGACCGCGGGTGCGGCGCTGTACGTCGCGGGGACCGCTGGCGATCTCGCGGCCGGCGCCAGGCTGGCGGCCGACGCCATCGACAGCGGCCGCGCCCTGGCGACGCTCGACAAGCTGCGCGCGATCACGCCCGGAGCGCGATGATCCTCGACGACATTCTGGCCGAGACGCGCCGGACCGTGGCGCGCGACAAGGACCGCGTGCCGGTGGCCGACCTGGAGCGGGCGGCGCGAGCTGCTCCGGCGCCGCGCGGCTTCGCGGCCGCTCTGCGCAGAAAGCCCATCGCGTGCATCGCCGAGCACAAGCGCCGATCACCGTCGGCCGGCTGGATCCGGCAGGGCTCGGATGTGGCCGAGGTAGCGGTCGCCTACCAGCGCGGCGGAGCGGCGGCGCTGTCGGTGTTGACCGATGCGCCGTTCTTCGGTGGCGCGCTGGAAGATCTGCGGCGGGCGCGGGCGGCGGTCGACCTGCCGGTGTTGCGCAAGGACTTCATCGTCGATGCGTATCAGATCGTCGAGGCGCGCGCGGCTGGCGCCGACGCGGTCTTGCTAATTGTGGCGGCGCTGGCCGATGGTGACCTGCGTGGCCTGCTCGGCGAGGCGGCACGCTGGGGGCTGGACGCGCTGGTCGAGGCGCACGATGCCGACGAGATCCGGCGGGCGGTGGCGCTGGGCGCCCGGGTGATCGGGGTCAACCATCGTGATCTACGCAGCTTCCACGTCGATACCACGCTGGCGGTGCGCATGCGGGCCGAGATTCCCTCGGACCGGGTGGTTGTGGCAGAGTCGGGCATTCGGACGACCGACGACGTGCGCAAGATGCGCGAGGCGGATATCGACGCGATACTGGTGGGCGAGGCTCTGATGCGCGCGCCCGATCCGGGGGCGGCGCTGGCGAGCTTGCTTGAGACGACATGAGCTTCCTGATCAAGATCTGCGGCGTGACCCGTCCCGAGGACGCGGCTTTTGCGGCCGCGGCAGGGGCGGGCGCCATCGGCATCAACCTGTGGCCGGGCTCGAAGCGCTTCGTCGAGGACGCGCTGGCCCAGGAGATCCTGGCCGCGGTCCCCAAGGGCGTGCTCAAGATCGGCGTATTCGTCAACGCACACCCGCTGGTGGTCACCGAGTCTGTGGTCGACATGCACCTCGACCTTGTGCAACTGCACGGTGACGAGAAGGTTGGCAACTGGGAAGAGTTACGCCCCGAACAAATCGTGCGCGCCGTGCGCGTGGTCGATGAAGCGTCAATGAAGGACGCCCTGGGCTGGGAGCCGCGCTTCTTCATTTATGACGGCGCCGCCGCGGGCTACGGCGGTACCGGTACCCAGGCGCCGTGGCCGCTGATCGCCGAGTTTGCGCGGCACCCGTTCCTGCTCGCCGGCGGCCTGACGGCCGACAACGTTGCCGATGGCATCGCGGCCACGCGCCCCGATGGCGTCGACGTCGCCAGCGGCGTCGAGTCCGCGCCCGGCGTGAAGGACAAGACCAAGGTCCGGGACTTCATCACGGCCGCGCGCGCCGCGGCCGCCAAGCTGGGAATCGGCTAGTTCTTTAGCCCAGCAGGATCTTGCCCGCCGGCCCGCGGCCTTCGCGCAGCACGGTGACCCAGTCGTCGACCAGGCTGACCACGGTGCTGGGCGGGCCTTGCTGCAAGCCACCATCGAGTATCAGGTCCAGATCAGCGCCGTACTC
>JANPCZ010000198.1:0-63456 GCA_031431215.1 Myxococcales bacterium | reverse complement strand
GCGGATCAGGCTCGTGCGTGCGCCCCTGTTCATGGCGACGAAGCTGGAGGCGTTCAGGGATCGTGGCAAGGATGATTTCACCGCCAGCCACGACATGGAGGACATTCTGGCCGTCGTCGACGGTCGTCCCACCTTGCCCGGAGAGATTCAGGCCGCCGACGACGACGTTCGCGACTACTTGCGCGACGAGATCGGGCGCCTCGTCGGGATCGATGCCTTCGTGCAAGCGGTGGCGGGGCATCTACGCGGAGATCCTGCAAGCCAGGCTCGCGCTCCCTTCGTGCGCGATCGTTTGCGCCGGATAGCGGGCTTGGCGTTACTGTCGCCGGGACGGGGTACTCTGGGCGAGATGGCATTCCACAGCGCCGACGTGCGCGAGCACTTGATCGACGCCATGAAGGCGGACTTCGTCGGTCCCTTCGTGGCGGACGCGACCGGAGCCGACGAACGGCTGCCGTTGCCCCCATCGCGCTGGTACCTGTGCGGGTTCCTGGCGCCGCTGGAAGGGCGCGAGGCCGAGGAGCTACGCGATCCCGAACAGGAGGGCGAACTGGCTGGCGGTGACGACGACAGCGACGAGACAGATCCGCGGGAAAACGAAACCAAGGCAAGGAGCTACTGGCCGGCGTCGATGGGGCTGTCGGTGTTCCTGCCAGCCGGCTCGGCGTCGGATCGAGCGACCGTCACGGTTCGATACGCTGACTACGTGCTCGAAGATCCACCCGAGGGTCAGGACCGACGCCAGCACTTGTGGCGCCGGGTGCCCCGCGAGCCAGTCAAGGTGGACGTCCCGCTCACCCGCGCGGCGCTGGAGGCGGGCGTTCTCGTGCCGGGTTCGCGCGGGCTCATCGTGCGCGGCCAGATCGAGGACGCGTCGACCGTTGGCGATGGCGCCCGGGCGCTCGCGGTCTTTCTGGTCAACGAGCGTCCGATCGGTGAGAAGAAGCGCCTCGACGAGCAGTTCATCTTCCAGGCCGAGCTGGTCGTCGAGTTCGCGGGCGGCCTGGTGGGCAAGCCGAATCGCCGTCACGAGGGGTCGAGCGACTGGGACGATCGCGTCGCCGATCTCCAGTTCCGTGACCGTACTGACTACGCGACCGGGCACGGGGTGTCCGCCGAGCCGATCCGGCGCGACGGCCGGGTGATCGGCGCACGAACGACGTGGCTACCGCGAGCCACCGTCAGGCGCGTGGTGACCCGCCCGGATCTGCCCGATGTCATGGTCGGGATGGATGACCTTTCGCAACTGGCCGACGGGGTGGCGGCGCGGGCCGCACTCGCGCCGCTGGTCAAGCACTACGGCGACTGGCTGACGGAGCAGGCGCAGCTGGACGTCGGTAGCGAAAGGCGACAGCAGACGGCGCAGCAGCTCCTGCGGCGGGCCGGCCTCGCGCGCCAGCGGATCCAGGAAGGCATCGAGCTGCTCGCCAGCAATCCCGAGGCGCTGGTGGCGTTCAAGCTGGCCAATCGCGCGATGGCCGATGCCGCGCGCCAGCGGAGCGGGGGGCGATATGCGGACGGAGGCCAGCCGTCGTGGCGCCTGTTTCAGATCGCCTTCGTTCTGCTCAGCCTGCCCGGCGTGGTCGATGAGACGCACGACGATCGCAACACCGTCGAGCTGATCTTTTTCCCCACCGGCGGCGGCAAGACCGAAGCGTATCTCGGCGTCATCGCGTGCACCCTGCTTATGCGCCGCCTGCGAGGCGTGGGCCGACCCGACGCGGGCCTCGGGGTGGCGGTGATCCTGCGGTACACGCTGCGCCTCCTGACTCTGGACCAGCTCGGCCGAGCGGCGACGATGATCTGCGCGCTCGATCTGCTCCGGCAGGCAGATCCGCAGCGGCTCGGTGCGGTGCGCTTCTCGCTCGGGCTGTGGGTCGGCAAGTCGGCTACGGCGAACACGCTCAAGGAAGTGAAGGAGAAGGTCACCGAGTACCGAAACAGCGAATCGCCGTCGGCGCCTTCGCCCTTCCCACTGCCGGCCTGCCCCTGGTGCGGCAAGGGGTTCACGAAGGACAGTCTGGAGCTGGCGCCTCGCAGGAGCCCGACGGAGGTGATCGTCGGCTGTTCGGACTTTCGTTGCGCCTTCGCGCCCGCCAGGAATCCCGAAGGCCTGCCGGTGATCTTCGTCGACGAGCAGCTTTATCGCGAGCTGCCGTCGTTCATCGTGGCGACCGTGGACAAATTCGCGATGCTGCCCTGGCGCGGCGAGACCGGCGCGTTGTTCGGCCGGGTTCACTCACGGATCGGCCGCGGATTTTTCGGACCGACCGATGGCGAGGTGCCCGACCCGGAGGCCGAGCGCCTCCCCGAGGGTCTCCGCCCGCCGGAACTGATCATCCAGGACGAGCTTCACCTGATCTCGGGACCGCTCGGCACGATGGTCGGACTGTACGAGGTCGCGGTCGAGGGCCTGTGCCTGCGTACGCGGACCGACGGCACGGAGGTGAGGCCCAAGATCATCGCGTCCACGGCCACGGTGCGGCGCGCGACCAATCAGATCAAGGCGCTGTACGGCCGATCCGAGGTGGAGATGTTCCCGCCGGCCGGGATCAACGATTCGGAGTCTTTCTTCGCGACCATCGACACGGCCGGCGCCGGCCGCGAATACGTCGGTGTTGCGGCGCCCGGCCGATCAGCCAAGGCGATCATGCTTCGCACCTACGTCACCCTGCTGGGCGCGGCGCAGCGACGATGGGACGGCAAGGGAGCACCGGACCAGCCGGCGGACCCGTATATGACCCTGGTTGGCTACTTCAACAGCTTGCGAGAGCTGGGCGGCATGCGCCGCCTGGTCGAGGACGAGGTGCGGTGGCGCTGCCTGAAGCTGGAGGAACGCCGCCCAGAGGGATTCGCCGGTCAGCATCCGTGGTCTGGAAACCGCGAACTGCGCATCGAGCCGGTCGAGCTGACCAGCCGCGAGAGCACCTATCGGATCGCCAAGGCGAAGGATCAACTGGGAAGATCGTTTGCCGATCCCGAACACGTCGATGTGGCGCTCGCCAGCAACATGATCTCGGTGGGCGTGGACATCGAGCGGCTCGGCCTCATGGTCGTCGCCGGCCAGCCCAAGGCGACCAGCGAGTACATCCAGGCGTCGAGCCGTGTCGGCCGCGACGCCCAAAAGCCGGGCCTGGTGGTCACCGTGTACAACGTCCACAAGCCGCGCGATCGCTCGTTCTACGAACGCTTCGTCGTGTACCACGACGGCTTCTACCGGTTCGTCGAGGCCACCAGCGTGACGCCGTTCTCGGGGCCAGCTCTGGAGCGCGGGCTCGCCGCGACGCTGGTGGCCCTCACGCGGCTGTCGGACGTCGTCCTGACCCCGGCGAGCGCGGTCAATCGACTTACCGCGCGTCGGCAAACCGGCCAGGCGGCCGCGCGCCTGATCGCCGAACGGGCGCGCCACCAGCCGACCCCGGGGGGTGTTGCTGGCAATATGGAGCCTCTGGCCGAGTGGCTGCTCAGCCGCGCGGGCAACCTGCTCGACAACTGGGAGGGCATCGCGCGATCGGCGACGGAGGCCGCCACCGAGCGGGTGTATTCGCGCTTCGACAACGAATGCCGGAACCGGAAGGCGTTGCTCCACACAGTTCTCGACGATGATCGCCCGCAACAGGGCAGCGAGGAATCTGCGTTCGCGGCGCCGACCTCGATGCGCGACGTGGAGCCATCCGTACACCTGTGGATCGAGCGCAAGAACCTCACGACCAAGGGACCCGGCGATGCCGCGTAAGGGTTGGCGCGGTGGCTTCCGGGCCGCACAGCGGGTGGAGCCGCAGGGACGCGTGCGCCAGAGTCAGGCGGTCACGACGTACGGCCCGGGCGCGATGATCGATCTGGTCGACGACGCCGTCGTGGTCGGTGGTCTCGATTTCTGGCGGTTCGAAGGTGGTGGCGGCATCTCGGAGCCCCGCCTGCGGGACATCCTGGCGCCGCAGCTCGACAAGAGTGGGCGGAAGCTGCGGCGCGAGAACGCATTTTTTCTGGCGCCCGCGGGCAACGAGCGCGAGCCAAGTCGCAACTGCGGGATCGAGGTGCTGGAATTCCCGCGCTGGTTCGTATGCGGAAACCCCGACTGCCGGGCGCTGGTCAAGAACAGCGGTCTGGTCTGGAAGGGCGGCAAGTACGTCCATAGCTGCGTGTCGCGGAAGACCTCGGCGTGTGTTCCGGTCCGGTTCGTCATGGCCTGCCGCCGTGGCCACCTGGAAGATTTCCCATGGCTGCGCTTCGTGCACGACATGCAGGGCCGGCCGCTGTGCGCCGCGCCGGATCTCCGCCTCCAGGAAGGCAAGACAGGCGATTTCGCCGAGGTGCGGGTTGCGTGTGCGTGTGGTGCCGAGCGTGCCGTTTCGAACGCGATGGTGCCGCAGGTCAACCCCAGATGCGGTGGCGAACGGCCCTGGCTGGGCAGGGAAGGGCGCGAGGAATGCGTTGAAGATCTCCGGCTGCTGGTGAGGACGGCCAGCAACAGCTACTTCGCGCAGGTCGTGAGTGCCCTGTCGATCCCAGAGCCGGGAATGTCCCTGCGCGATGCCGTGACGGACAACTGGGGCGCGCTACAGGTCGCGGATGCGACGAACTTGCCGGCGTTCCGACAGATCCCGAAGATCCGCACCGCGCTTGCTGGCCATGCGGACGATGAAGTTCTGCGGACCGTGGATGACATCAAGAACAAGCGCGAGCCGGTCCGCGAAGCGCTGCGCACGGCGGAGTTCAAGCAGCTCGTGGCGGCGCCGCGCGAAAAGACCGGGGACCTCCCGCCACCCAGGGGCGCCGCCCACGACTTCTTTGCCCGTCACGTGCCGGTGGGCGACGAGCTGAAACCCTGGATCGCGCGCGTGGTGCTGGTCCACCGTCTGCGCGAGGTGCGTGTCCAGATCGGGTTCACGCGCATCGAGGCGCCCGCGCCCGATCTGCAAGGCGAATACGACCTCGGCGTCACGACCGCGCCGCTTGGCCTGCAGACCGACTGGCTGCCCGCCGCGGAAGTGCGTGGCGAGGGCATCTTCGTGCAGCTCGACGAGATGGCCGTGCGCGAGTGGGAGACCCGCTCGGAGGTACAGGGCCGCGGCAAGCAACTTCTGGCTGGGTTCGACGCCTGGAACGCGACGCGCACGACGAAATTGAAATTCCCAGGCATGCGGTTCTACCTGTTGCACTCGCTCTCGCACCTGCTGATGTCGGCGTTGTCGCTGGAATGCGGCTACAGCGCGAGCGCACTGTCCGAGCGCATCTACTGCGCGCCCGCCGACGACGACACGCCCATGGCGGCGATCCTGATCAGCACCGGCAGCCCCGGCACCGAGGGCACGCTCGGCGGTCTTGTCGAGCAGGGTCGCCACCTGCGCGAGCACCTGCGCCGCGCGTTCGAGATGGGTGGCCTCTGCTCAAACGATCCCGTGTGCGCCGGCCACAACCCACAGAAGGACCTGGCCGAGCGATTCCTGGAAGGGGCCGCGTGCCACGGCTGCCTGTTCGTCGCCGAGTGCTCCTGCGAGCGCTTCAACCGATTCCTCGACCGCGCACTCGTCGTGCCGACCATCGGCCGATCAGGGGTAGCCTTCCTCGACAAGATGCCATGACCAGGAAGGCGAAGGCCACGGGTCTGACGGCACTGTCAGGCCCGGAGCTTGAAACTCTCGCCCGAGCGATCCGGAAGGGCCTTGTGCGATGTCCCCTCGGACCGGCCGAGCTGGCCGCGAGCGAGTTCGAGGGTGTCGCTAGCCGGGCGGGCGTCCTTTTCGGTCACGACAAGGAGGCGACGCTGGTGATCATCGACGCCGTGCTCGCCGAGCGCCACGGTGCCGGTGTCTCGCCTGTCGATCTCGTGTGGACCGGCCCCGAGGTCGCCGGCTCCGGCGCGCGCGATACCGCCGTCGTCGTCCACGAGCTGCTGGCCTCGGCACGCAAGAGTGTGCTCATCGCGGGGTTCTCGTTCGATCACGGGGCCGACATCTTCGCGCCTTTGCACGCCGTCATGCGCGACCACGGCGTGGAGACCAGCATCTACCTCGACATCCCACGCGCGCCCGCCCGCACCGCCGATCTCGCCGACCACGCGAGGCGTGCGGTCGAGCGCTTCCTGATGGCCAACTGGCCCTTCGGTCCTCCGATACCTGCTGTCCACTACGATCCCCGCACCGTCGCCCCAGATTCGCTGGTCAGCCTGCACGCCAAGTGCATCGTGGTCGACGAAGAACGCGTCCTCGTCACCTCGGCCAACTTCACCAACCGCGGTCACGAAAGAAACATCGAGGTCGGGGTGCTCCTTGCCGACGCGCGCATCGGCCGCGTGCTCGCGCGCCAGTGGCTCGGGTCTGCGGGATTCCGCCGCTACGACGCGGGCACGCGATGACAAAGCCGCCACGCAAGGAGCCCGCCAAGGCATCGGCGAAGCGAGTGTCACCAGCGATGTCACAAATGGCTGGCGCTCCCGCCTCGCCCACGCACGTGCCGTTGGGCTACCCGGAGTGGCTCGCCGACCTGAAGGCGCGGATCCACGCGGCTCAGCAGCGCGCCGCGCTCGCGGTCAACCGTGAGCTGCTCACGCTCTACTGGCAGCTCGGGCGCGATATTTTGGAGCGACAGCAGCGTCACGGTTGGGGCGCGGGCATCGTCGACAAGGTCGCGGCCGACCTCCGAACCGCGTTCCCAGCCATGAAGGGGTTCTCGCGCGCGAACCTCATGTACATGCGCGCCTTCGCGGAGGCCTGGCCCGAGGCCGACTTTGTCCAACAGCCTGTTGGACAATTGCCGTGGGGGCACAACCTGGTGCTCCTGACCAAGCTCAAGGAGCGCGACGCCCGCCTGGCGTACGCCGCGCGTGCCATCGAGCACGGCTGGTCGCGCGCCGTGCTCGTGCACCACCTCGAGGCGCGAACCGTGGAGCGCCAGGGCAGGGCGGTCACCAACTTCGCCGAGCGCCTCCCCAAGGCGCAGTCCGACCTCGCGAGCGAGAGCCTGAAGGACCCGTATCGCTTCGACTTCCTCGGCATCGGCGACGAAGCCACCGAGATCGAGCTCGAAGGAGCGCTCGTCAAGCACATCACGCGCTTCTTGCTCGAACTCGGCGCCGGCTTCGCCTTCGTCGGGCGGCAGGTCCACCTCGAGGTAGGCGGGGAGGACTTCTTTCTCGACCTGCTCTTCTACCACCTGAAGCTCCGCGCCTACGTCGTCATCGAGCTGAAAGCGACCGCCTTCAAACCTGAGCACCTCGGGCAGCTCGGCTTCTACCTCACGGCCATCGACGCGCAGGTCAAGGCACAAGAGGACGCGCCGACCATCGGGCTCTTGCTGTGCAAGAGCAAGAACAAGGTCGTCGCCGAGTATGCGCTGCGCGACGGGACCAAGCCGATGGGTGTCGCGGAGTATCAACTCGTCCATGCGCTGCCCGCGCAGCTCGAGACCAACCTTCCGAGCATCGAGCAGATCGAGGCCGAGTTGAAGGAGCATCCGACGATTCGTCACAAGGCTAGTGACGAATCGGGGCGGCCGAAGCCCAGGGGCGGTGCGAAGCCGAAGCGGCGGCGGCCATGACCACGTCGTTCTCGCCCGTTATCGACAGAGCCCAACCCTACTCGCCGTCGAGATCCTGCAGCAGACCGAGGAGCGCGCGGCGCAGCTGCCGGTGATCCTGCTGCTGACGCCACTGCTCGGCCACGGCGGCGAGCCGATCGGACACGTGATCACTCGCGCCAGAATTCCGGTCACATGTGACCGGAATGGGGCGTTTCAGGGCGCTTTCTGGCGTATCCTGACGCTCGACACCCTTGGAATCCTCGGTATTTAGGCGCTCGGCCTCGCTTGAGGTGCTAGCGGTTAACAGCCATGGGGGGTCGATTCCCCCTCCTCGCACAACTGTTTCGCTTCGGGGTGTCATGCGTGTTCGTGGGGCTTGTGCGCACTTCGCCGTTGACCGGCCGGGAGCCAAACCGGTGCGTCCTCGCCATAGCCCGCCGAAGGAAGACGAGGCAACGACCAGGACGTCATTGCCCGAGGTGATACAGTGACCTGGCCTGGCTCCTCACGATAAATGGGCTGGGCAGGAGTGCCCCAGATGCGCAATCTGTCGTGGCGATTGTTCTCGCCGCTGGTTGGTCTGTCACTGCTCGTAATGTCCGGCGCCTGCCCGGCGCCCCAACCCGCCACGCGGTCTGTGGACAATGGCGGCGGCGAAGGTGGTGGCGAGGGAGGCGGCACTGGCGGTGGCAGCGTGGCTCCCAGGGCTGGCACCGGCGGCGGCGCTGGCACTGGAACCGGGGGGGTGGGTGGCAGCGTGGCTCCCAGGGCTGGTACCGGCGGCGGCGCTGGGCTGGACGCGGGTGCGCCCACGAACATGGACATGAGCCCTGTGCAGCCGCTGGATATGGCGATGCCGCTGCCAGACATGGCCGACCTGCCGCGAGACCTGATGCCCGGCAATCCGCCCGAGGCTGGCGGGGCGAAGCAAGCGTTGTTGGTCGTAGGCGTTTTGACCCCACCGAGCCCGGGCGACGTGGCCCTTCAGAAGCGGCTGATGGACAAGGGCTTCGCCGTCACGCTGGCCGACGACGACAGTGTGACGGTGGCGGAGGCGAACGCCAAGTCCCTTGTGGTTATCTCGTCCAGCATCGTGTCGGGGACTTTGGCGGCCAAGCTGGCTGCTACCACTTCGCCGGTTCTGTGCATGGAGTGGGGTGTTTTCGATGAGATGGGGATGACCTCAGTGGGGGCGAACGGCGACATTTTGAATCAGACGACTATCACGATAGCGACGGCCGGCCATGCGCTGGCCGCGGGCCTGACGGCAAGCCCGACCGTGAGCATGGTGGCGCACACCATGAGCTGGGGCACCCCGGCGGCCGCCGCCGTCAAGGTGGCCACGATCACGGGCATGGCCAACCGGGTTTCGATCTTCGCCTACACGGCCAACGCAATCATGGTCGGACGCGTGGCGCCCGCCAAGCGGGTCGGGTTCTACGCGCAGGAGGGGTGCATCGCCGACGCGACCGGTGACGGCAGCAAACTGATCGACGCCGCCATCGACTGGACCTACGTGAAGTAGGCGGCCTCGGTTGCCGTCGTTCGCGAGAATTTCCACGCACCGTGCGGCGTGTGTCACGACGACGCGCTGACCGCGCGGGCACAACTCAAGGGTTCTTGGTGACCACCTTGGCGAGCTCAAGGACGTACCAGTAGGCGCAATCCAGCTCCTGCTGGCTCAGGCGCATCGCGACGCTGTTCGGGTCGCCGCCGGAGTCCTCCTTTCCGCGGAGGATAGGCATCCGCCTGAGCAGGCTGTCGTCCTTGCTTGTACACATGGCCGTCTTGTCAGCAAGGAACAGGCGCCACAGGAGCATGCTCCTTTCGGGCCGTTCGACGTCGATCACCCGCATTCCGGTTCCCGCACAGTGATAGGTCGGCGGTTTTGAGGTGATGAGCCTCATGCCCACCATGACGCCCTTGAAATCCGGCCCGTAGTTGCCACCGTGGCAGGCGGCGTCAGCACAACGTCGCGTTTTCATCGCCGCCGCGACACCCGTTTCCTGAAAGAAGACCTTTTCGAAGGTCGCAATGTCAGTGATGCCCGGAATCGTGCATCGCGGACCGGCCGTCGGTCCGCCGTCGGTGCGAGCATCAGTTGCTCCTCCGTCTCCCCGGGGCAGCGGCGGCACCGGGTTCGGAATCAGAAATGTGGCGACCTCCTCGGCCGCGACATCCATCGGGGCGACCTCCCTTGCGCCACCGTCGGGGGCGGCTTGATCGCTCACCGTCGTGCGCTCGGAAGGTGGAGCCACGTCGGGCCTCGGCGCCATATCGGCCGGGACAAAGGGCGCGTCAGGAGGTGGGGGCAGGCCGGTCCCTTGAAGGGCAGCATCGACGACGGGCTCCGGCTGCTCCATCGACCTGGGCCGGCGCGATTCGTCGCATGCCGGCGCCGCAAGACCCGCTAACAAGCAGCAGGCGGCAAGCCACGAGCCTCTGAGCGCGCGAGACCTAAAAACAGCATCAGGCATGATGGACACCTCGTCGATTTTGACTACAGGAGCGATAGCCTGCTCGCCGTCCAGCGAGCCAAGAACCACGCACTACCATAGCATCCGGATCCGGCGTTTCCGACTCGTTCGCCCCTCACGAGCTGCACGACAGCATCGAACAGCCCGCGCGATGCCGCGCCCATTCGGGGCGCTTGCGTGCGAATTCCTCACGTCCGGGCTGCTCGTCGTACGGATGGCGGAGGACGTCCAGCAACTCGCGCACCTTGGCCGGCTCGCCCTTGTCCGCGTCGTCGATGGCCAGCTGAGCGAGGTAGTTTCGCAACACGTACTTGGGATTGACCGCGTTCATGCGCGATCGTCGCGCGGCATCCGGGATTCCTTGGCCGCGCGCGCGATCGAGGTAGCGGCGCAGCCAGGATATCGTGGCGGCGCGCGGTCCCGGTGCCAGGGCCGTGGGGTCGTAATACGCCTCGCGAAGCGGCGCCAGAAGCGCGTCGTCGGACGCCGAGGCGCTGTCCTCGGCCCCGAGGTCGGCCAGGCCGCGGAACCAGAGAGTCATGTCGGTCTCGATCAAGGTCAGGAGCTCAAGCCCGTCTTCGGCCAGTGCCTGGTCTGCCGCGCGCTGCTCGACGCCGCGTTTGTCGGGCCCCGGGTCCAGCAGGCCAAACTTGGCGGCCAGCATGGCATGACGGCCGGCCGCGAATGTCTCGGCGTACGATTCGAGCGGTCGCTCGAGCGCGCTCGCGTCGTCAACCAGGGGTAGCAGGGCGTTGGCAAGCTGGACCAGGTTCCAGAGTGCGACCCGCGGCTGCGCGCCGTAGCGATACCTGCGACCCGCCGCGTCCGTGATGTTCGGCGTCCAGGCCAGATCGTAGCCTTCGACCCAGCCGTACGGGCCGTAGTCGATCGTGAGGCCGAGGATCGACATGTTGTCGGTGTTCATGACGCCGTGAACGAACCCGACCCGCATCCAGTGCACCATCAGCGCGGCCGTCCGCTGGCAGATCTCGGCGAACCACCGGGCGTACACCTGCTGCGACGGCGGGCCGAGCTGCGGGAAATGCGTCCTCACGGTGTAGTCGCACAGCGCGCGCAGGGTGTCGGTGTCGCGCCGGGCGGCGAAGATCTCGAAGTTGCCGAAGCGGATGAACGACGGCGCCACCCGACAGACGACGGCGCCGGGCTCGGGGCGCGGATTGCCGTCGTACAGGATGTCGCGCATCACTTCTTCACCGGTCGCTACCAGGCTGAGGGCGCGCGTGGTCGGCACGCCCAGGTGGTGCATGGCCTCGCTGCACAGGAACTCGCGCACGGACGAACGCATGACCGCACGGCCGTCGGCGTTGCGCGAGTACGGCGTTCGGCCCGCGCCCTTGAGCTGCAGTTCGAAGCGATCGCCTGCGGGCCCGATCACCTCGCCCAGGGAGATCGCGCGGCCGTCGCCAAGTTGCCCGGCCCAGGATCCGAACTGGTGCCCGCCGTAGCAGGCTGCGTAGGCCGCCATGCCCGGCGCCAGAACATTGCCGGCGAGCACGGTGGCAAACTCGTCAGTCTCGCAGTCTTGCTCGGACAGCCCGACCGCGGCCGCCACCTCGCGCGAGAATGCGACCAGTCTGGGCGCTGCCACGGGCGTCGGGTGCACCCGCGTGTAGCACGCACCCTGGACCTGGCGGGTGCGGTTGTCCTGGTGGGGATCCGCGGGCAGCTCACGGACGAAGCTGTTGTCGAAGCAGAGCGAGTCCAGGGCGGCAGCCATGCGGAACCCTGACTTGATTGCGGCGCCCGGTCCAGTCCAAGGTTTCCGGTGGCACGCGCTACTTCCCTGGCGCTTTGGTGTCCCACATGATGCGGAACTCGGTGCGGCGGTTCTTCGAGCGGCCGGCCTCGGTCCGGTTGGTGGCCATGGGTTGATCCATGCCGTAGCCGATGGCGGTCAGCCGGGCGGCGTTGATCCCGTGCTTGATGAGATACGTCCGCACCGCTTCGGCGCGTCCCTGCGACAGATCGCGGTTGAAGTCGGCCTTGCCGCGGCTGTCGGTGTGCCCGGAGATCTCCAGCCTGACATCGGGGTAGCCCTTCAAGACCTGCACCGCGCGGTCCAGGATCGGGAACGAGTTACGCAGCAACACGGTCGACCGGGTCTTGAAGTTGATGCCCTCGATGACACCGGTGAATCGAGTGATCTCGGCTGGGATCTCGTCGGGGCAGCCGTCGTCGTCTTTGTAGCCGTTCTTGGTTTCGGGCTCGGTCGGGCACTGATCCTGCGTGCTCAGGAAGCCGTCCCCGTCGGGGTCCTCCTCGGGGCACCCGTCGTCGTCCTCGAAGCCGTTCTTGGTCTCGGCCTTGAGGGGACACTTGTCCTGCGCATCGGGAATGCCGTCCTTGTCGTTGTCGGACTCGGGGCAGCCGTCGTCGTCCTCGAAGCCGTCCTTGTCCTCGGCCACCTTCGGGCACTGGTCGGCGTCGCCGACGATGCCGTCGCGATCGGGGTCCCGATCGACCGCGGATTCTCGGAACACGACCTTCTCTCTCACGATGATCTGGCGCTCGACCTCGCCGAAGTTCATGTACGCGCCGCCCACCACCTGGAAGTCAGGGCCGCCGTAGTTGGTTTCATCGCCGACCGGCGCCAGCTTGGCGGCGAAGGCCAGGGGGCTCACCACACGGCCCTCGACGCGCAGACCGAAGCGTTCGCCGAAAGCCACTTTCACTCCGAGGCCCGCGCGCGCCATGCCGTCCTGGTCGCTCTGCACCGCCGAGCTTGGTCGCGTCACCGACGCGATGGTCCCGTAGCCGAGCATCAGAAAGGGCTGGAGCGCGCCAAACGTCCACGGGTGGATGACCAGCTGAGCGGCGTACTGGAAGATCCACATATCGGTCGATCGATCGCGGGTGTGGGTCGGGCTGCCGAGCCCTTCGATTTCGAGGGAGGTGTAGCGGTTGAAGTGCAGACCCAGCCGCGCACCGAATACGACGGCGTTGGCGGGCGCCAGTTCGCGGGGCGTTTCAGCGTCACGGCCTAGACCATGATCGTCGGTGAAGAAGTGGCCGCCCGCCATCGGGCCCACGTCGAAACGAAATTCGGTGGGCGGCAGGGCAGCGGGCTCGTCCGCGCCGAGCGCCGGGGACTGCGCTGCAAGCAGCAGCGCGGCCAGCGACGCCCCAGCGAGCAAGACCGGTTTCGTCACCACCGGCGATGCTACCAGACACCGATTCGTAGCGGGTCGCCCCGGCGGCATTTGCTCTCCGGCCGTGGAGTTGCCAGAGTGCTGCGGTGGCGCGCAGCCGAAACGGCATCGAGGTGAAGGTTCGCACCGCCTATCTCGCCGATAGGTCAGCGCCGGGCGCTAGTCGTTTTGCTTTCGCTTACACCGTCACGATCAGCAACCACGGGGTCGAGCCGGCGCAGCTCAAAAGTCGCCACTGGATCATCACGGACAGCGCTGGCGGCGAGCAGGAAGTGCGTGGCGATGGCGTCATCGGTGAACAGCCCACACTGGGGCCGGGACAGTCGTTCGAGTACACGAGCTGGTGCGTGATACCGACGCCGACGGGCTCGATGCGCGGCTCGTATCAGATGGTGAGGCGCTCGCAGGAGAGCTTCGACGCCGAGATTGCTACGTTCCATCTGGGCCTGCCGCACTCGCTGAATTGAACTGCCTGCTGGCTTTTTCGGCCCTGTGGGGCACCCGTGCGGGCTGAAACCGGCCCGGCCGCCTGGCTGGGCCCTGGGGCTGGCCCAGGTCGAATCTGCACCCCCCCGAAGAATAATCAGCGACTTAGGGGCCGGAACGTGGTGGGATGTAGTTCCTCATCCCTGATGAGGACAATGAGAAACGTTCGTCGGGTGCAAACTTCGGGATCTGCGCGTCGCCCGGCGTACGAGTTGAAACGGTAGCAAGCGGCGTGCGATCCCTGTGAAGGAACTGACGATGGGCAAGCGACTGTACGTAGGAAACCTTTCATTCAACGCAACCGAGCTCGATGTGCGCGATCTCTTCGCACCGTTTGGATCGGTGGCGGACTCGAAGCTGGTCACTGACCGCGACACCGGGCGTCCGCGCGGCTTCGGCTTCGTGGAAATGGCAACGGATGCCGAGGCAGCCGCGGCCATCCAGGGCCTGAACGGCCGTGAGTTCCAGGGACGCGCGCTGACCGTGAACGAAGCGCAGGAGCGCTCGGGCGGCGGCGGTGGTGGTGGTCGTGGCGGCGGCGGTGGTGGTGGCGGTTACCGTGGCGGCGGCGGTGGCGGCGGTGGCGGCGGCGGCGGCGGTGGTCGCGGTGGTGGCGGCGGCGGCGGGCGCTGGTAGCAGGCCAACCTAGGGTCGGGGCCGTCCGGGTCTGCCCGGGCGGTCCCCACCGTTCAAGGCCGCTCGACCATGACGCGATCAGGCTGAACCCAGCCGCGCCGGTCGAGCAGGGTCAGTACTGCGGGTAGCACCACCAGCGAGCAGATGGTGGTGAACAGCATGCCGAGCGTGGCTAGCCAGCCGATGCCCCGCATGCCGATCATCGACGCCAGCAGCAGCGACGCCCAGCCGACCAGCGTGGTGGTCGACGAGCCCAGAATGGGCCGCAGGGTCACGCGCAGTGATCGATCGGCGCTGCCGTAAAGGCGGTAGTTGTACACCAGGTGGACGCCGTAGCTGACGCTCATGCCGACCAGTGCGGGCAGCACCACCAGATTCATGAACGACAGGGCGAGGCCTTTGGCACCGATGAAGGGCAGGCACCCCATCGTCCACAGCATGCCAAGGAACAGGGGCAGCATCGCGAGCAGCGCGAACTTCAGCCGCCGCATCTGTATCCACAGCATGAAGAGGATGATGAGCGACCCGAGCGCCGTGAAAATCATGGTTTCCCGGCGGACGATCAAGATGACGTTCATGAATATCTGCGCGCGGCTGGTGAGTTCAAGCGGCTCGCCGTCGACGCGGATGGATTCGATCTCGTTGACCCAGCTACGTAGCTCGTCGATTTCCCACAGCCAGTGGTTGGCGACGATGTTGCCGAGGTAGCCGGCGATCTTGCCGCTCTGATCGCGGCCGAGGTACAGGGTCTTGATGTGCTCGGGCAGCCGGTCGATGGTCATCGGCTCGGGGTTGGCGGCGTGGCGCAGCTGCGACAGCAGGAACTGCACATCGGGGTCGGGATCCTTCTTGGGCATGCGTTCGAGCGCCGCGCGCAGCGGTCCCAGATGCTGCAGGGCGGCCGCCTGACGCTCGGCCGGTGGGACGTAGGTAAACGCAGACTCGTAGCGCGACACGCCCTGAAAGGTGCCGAATTTTTCTTCGAAGAAGGCCTGAACCCGCCGCGCGCGTTCCTCGGTGTCGCACAGGACGACCGTTTGATCGACGCTTTCGCCGTAGTGATCGAGGATCTTGCGGTCGATGGCGAGCGATTGCTGGTCCTTCACCGTGAGCTCCTCGCCGGTGTACGCGAAGCGGACGCGGGTCGCCGACACCACCATGGCCACGCTGACGACCAGGGCCATCACCGCAACCAGCGGCGCGCGCCGTCCAGCGGGTGAGAAGCGATCCCAGGTCTCGCTCGCGCCGACCACCTCGGACTCGGCGACACGGCGGCGGGCTTCCTCGATGGGCACACTGGCGCTGCGACCGGGTACCTCGGGGAGGAAACGCATGAACAAGGCCGGCAGCAACGTGTACATGGCGATGTAGATGGCCGCTATGCCGACCGCGATGATGATTCCCAGATCCACGAAGCCGCGAAACCGTCCGAAGGCCAGCAGGGCCAGCGTCACCAACGTGGTCAGTGCGCCCATGGCAGCCGGCACCGCGGTCTGTGTCCAGGCCTCGCGGATGGCGTCGGTCTTGCGCAACCCGACCCCTGAGTAGAGGTTGTACCGGGTGGCGAAGTACAGGCCGAAGTCGATGCCCAGGCCGGACAGAATCGCCAGCATGAATGCCGTGATGACGTTCACGCTGTGAATGGTCAGGTAGACGATGCCGAACGTGACGATGAGACCGGCGACAAGCGACGCGAAAACCAGCACGCCGCGTCCCGCTCGGCGCACCGTCAAGAACACCAGTCCCAGGATCAGGATCGCCGACACCACGGACGACCGCAGCGAGTCGCGCAGGGTGGTGTCGCGCTGATCCCACTGCAGGGCGTAGGCACCGCCCTTGTAGAGCTTGGCGCTGCCGGCGGAAGGCACCTTCACGCGCGCCAGTGCCACGGCGGCATCGATGTCGGCGACCAGTTCAGGGTAGTGGGTCAGGTCCTCGGGCGGGAAAGTCGGGTCGAACAGGAACGTCAGCATGCGTGTGTCGGGTGACAGGTAGTAGAGCCGGCTGCCGTCAGCCGACATGCGCGAGGTCGCGCGTCCTAGCATGCTCGCCGGCCCCTGCGCCGGGCTGGCGGCAGCGCCACCTACCGTGGCGGCGCCCGCAGGCGAGCTCCACTGGAAGCGCCGACGGTACTTGGGCATCAGATCGTCGAGGTTGAACTTGGCCGGCTTGTCTTCCTCCAGATCCATGAAGAAACCCGACTTGCGCTTCTGCTCGGCCTTCACGAAGGCGCCGAGCCGCTGCCCGATGGTCTCGAGATCCTCGGGGTCGAAGAACAGCGGCGCGGCTTTTCGGATGGCGGTGAAGTCGAGGCCGACTTCCATGCCCGGGCGGACCCACTTGCTCTTGCGCAAATCGGCCCCGATCTCCTCGGCGAACCGCTTCATGTCGTCGACGCTGGTGCTGTCGTCGCGCTCGATGCCCAGGTACATGAACGCCAGGTTTCCCGACCAGCGCTGCAGCTTGCGCACCGACTTGACCGCCGGCACGTCGGACGGCAGCAGGTTCAGCAGATCACTGTCGAGTGGAACCTTGAAGCACAGCCACAGGGCGATCGGCAGCACGATGGCGTAGGCGGCGAATACTCGGCCGGGGCGGCGGAACAGTCGATCAAACACGGGTGTCTCCTGATCGGCGCTCAGGGCGCCCCGGTGGCTTGCTCAAGATCGGCCCTGGCCTGCAAGGCGCCAAGCAGGTGATCGTAGTAGGCCTTCTTCGCCATGAGGTGCGCGGCCACCCCCTCTAGCACGTCCTTGGCCTCGCCGGTGCCGCTGGCCCAGGCCGCGGCCGCGAAGGTCATCCACTTGCGGGTGTTCTTGACCTCTTCTTCGGCCACCGATGCGAGGTCACGGTGTTGCAGCAGTTCTTGCCGCGCCTTCACCACCTGCAGCGGGATGCCGGTCTCGGCCAGCGCTTCGTTGGCGGTGACCCACGACGCCTTGGCACGTGCCTCGGCCGCCCGGGCGCTTGCCATGGCCAGATCGAGGTCGAGCTTCAGGCCCAGTGCGACGCCGCCGTAGTAGTCGTTGTAGGAGTTGTACAGAACCGCGGACAAGCCCCTTGGACGCATCGGGGTGAAGTCACCCTGGGCAATGGCGGCGACGAACAAGATCGGCAGGTTCGCGCGCTTCTCGGCCAGCTCCCACGCCGCGGTGGCGGCCTTGCCGTGGCGGAGCTGGCCGACCTCGGGCCGGCTGTCCTGCGCGGCGGCCTGCAAGGCGGGCAGGGTGGGCACGGGATCGTCGGGCAGAGACAGCTTGTCGTCGGCGAACTCCACCGGCTCGGATGACCGCAGGCCCATCGCCTGCTTGAGCGCCATGGTCGCAAGCTCGATGCCGTCCCTGGCCTGGCGCAGAAACCGCTCAATCTCGCCGGCGCCATAGCGCAGCTTCATCAGTTCCGGCAGCGAGACCTCGCCGGTCTCGTCGCGGTACATCTTGTCGGCCTTTTCGATGGCCTCGCTCAGGATCTTCTTACCGTTGTCGAGGTTGGGCAGCATCGACAGCGCGTAGAGCCGCAGGCCGTACAGGCGTCGCACCTCGACCCGCACGCCGTTGCGTGCCTCGCGCGCACGTTCCTCCTCGACGGCGGTGCGCTCGCGCGCGGCGGTGACGCCGGCGTTGTAGCGTCCGAAGGTGGTCAGCGGTTTCACCAGGCGCGCATCGGCGTGTGCGTAGGGGCCCCACTTGCTCAGATCGCGCGTATAAGAATCCGCCGCGCCCAGTCCGATGCCGCCCTTGGCCTCGAACATAGGTGCGACGTAGGTCAGCAGCGACAGCTTGGGCGACAGCATGCCCTCGATCTGGGCGGCCTGTGCGCGCGCCCCGGCCACGTCGGCCTGTGCCACCTTGACCCGCGCGCTTTGCTTGATCGCGATCTCGACGCAGTCGTCAGCGGTCAGCGGCGCCGGCCATGCCGCGGTCGGGGTCATCAGAGCCAGAACGGCGGCAGCGCGAGCGATCCGAGGCCGCGTGTGCATCACTTGCTCGCGTCCTCGGCAGCTTCCTTCTGCTTGTCGGCGATGCGCTTGAGCAAATCCGCGGCGCCGCCCTTGGCTATGATGCGGCTGACCTGGTTCCGGTAATCCTTGGTCAGCGAATCGCCGTCGAATACCAGATCGACGATCTTCGCGCCCTGGTACACGAACTCCACGTCCATCACGAGGTCCTGCTTGGGAAACTGGATCTTGATCGGCATCGCGGTACGACCGTCCCGGTCGATGGGCTTGCCCTCGGTGACTTTGCCCTCGTTGAAGATCGATCCGCCGTTGCGGTAGCCGCGCGCTCGCAGGATGTCGATCAGGAGCGCGCGGAATTCTTTGATCTGCGGCGCGGTCAACTTGCTGGCCGAGGCGCCCAGGCATTCGGTGGTGAAGGTGGGGAAGTCGAAGAACCCGTCAAGCGTCGGGTGCAGCTTGGCGTTGGCAGCGATATCGGCGGGGCTCAGCTTCTCGCCGTCCTTGGCGGCCTTCATCGACTTGAAGGTCGCGATAAGCTTGCGCGTCTTGTCGACCGCCGGCTGCGCGCGGGCAGCGATCGGGGCCAGGGGCCCGACAACGATGGCCAGAGCGAGGACGGCAAGCAGGCGGCGCGGCATCGAGGACCTCCGTGAATGGTGTTGGTTCATGTGGGTTCGACGGATCGGGTCACGCCTTCTTCACGATTTCCCCCGAGTGGCGGTGGCGTCACGTGCCGGGTTATCGCACGGATCGGCGTTCCGTTGGCGCGCCCGGCGCGAGCAGCTACCATGGCCCGGCGCCGTGGTTTTTCCGAACGGTCGAGTGGTTCTTGTGCGTGTGCTCGCCCTGGCGGTCGCGGGTGGTGTGGGTTGTGTCGGAAACGCGGGCGGCTCCGCGACGATGGTGCCGCCGATGATGGCGCCGCCGTTGGCGCTGGACCCGCGGCCCGACGAGTTCACCTACCCGATGCTGCCCGGCGCGGCGGAACCGCTGGTTCCACCCACGGCGGAAGCGCCAGGCCCCGCACCCACGACCGCGCGCCGGCTGCGACGCCTGTCCAACGTCGAGTTGGTGAACGTCGTGAACGATCTGGTGGGCCGGCCCTTGGTGCTGGTGTCGGCGTTCCTGCCTGATCCGCGCGCCAACGGCTTCGACAACAACGCGACGGTGCTCGGGTTTTCGGGCAGCCGGTTCGACGAGGTAGCGGCGCTCGCCGAACAGGTGGCATCGGTGGTCACGTCGGCCGAAGAATTGCCGCGGCTTGCCCCGTGCGCGGCAGCCGACTCACTTGTCGCCTGCGCGCGCCGCTTCATTACAGGATTCGGCGTCCGCGCGTGGGGCCGGCCGCTTGCCGACGACGAGTTGGCGCGGCTGGAAGCCGTCTTTCGCGCCGGTGCCGACGGTGACAGCTACACGGCTGGCATCCGCATGACGGTCGAGGCGCTGGTGCAGTCACCGCATTTTCTGTACCGGACAGAGCTTGGCCCGGGGGTCCCGGTGGCCGGCGCGCTGCGCGTGACCTTGACCTCTCACGAGATAGCCTCGCAGGTAGCGTTCCTGGTCGCAGGCTCGCGCCCTGACCTTGAACTGCTGGCAGCCGCGCGCGCCGGGCGCCTCCGTGACGCCGAGGAGCGCGGCCGCCAGGTGCGGCGCATGCTGACGCTACCCGCGGCACGGGCGCGCTTGCGCGGCTTCCTCAAGGCGTGGCTGGGTCTCGATCACATCAAGCAGGTCAGCAAGGATCTGCTCTACTACCCCGAGGCGACGCCCGAGTTGCTGGCCGCGATGGATCGCGAGACCGACACGTTTGTCGACCACGTGCTTGCGCAGGACAGCGGCGTGCTTGGCGAGCTGTTCCTGGCCGACTACACCTTCCCCGGCAAGGAGCTCAAAAGCGTGTACGGGGACGATCTGCGCGGGACGTCCGGCGACTTCGTGAAGGTGGCACTCGATAGCACGCGCCGGCGCGGCATCCTGTCGTCGCCGGCGTTTCTGGCTTCGCACGCCGCGCTCGAGGCCACGAGCCCGGTGCAGCGCGGCCTGCTGGTGCGCTCGCGCATGTTCTGCCAGGAGGTCAGCCCGCCACCACCCGGTACCGTCACGGACCCGCCGCGCGCCAGCGACATGTTGATCACCACCCGGGAGAAATACCGACGCCACGCCGACGATCCGGTGTGTCGCGCGTGCCACCAATTGATGGACCCTATCGGCTTTGGCTTCGAGGAGTTCGACGCCATCGGCCGCCGTCGCTTGCACGAGTACGGCACGGTGGTCGATGGCAGCGGCGAACTGAAGCTGACCGATGTCGACGGCGCCTTCCGCGGGCCGGCCGAGCTGGCCCTGCGTCTGGTGCAAAGCCGGATGTTCTGGGATTGCGTGGCCTCGCAGCTGTTCAGGTTCGGCGAGGGCCGCGCCCCAGGCGGCACCGATGCCGGCGAGATCGGCGCAGTCGGCGCGGCGCTGGAGCCGGGCACACGCCGGCTGGAAGACGCGGTGGTCGCTTATGTGCAGCGCCCGAACTTCGTGCGGCGTCTGGCCGCCGACGCACCCGCTGAGGTAGCGCCGTGACTCAGGTGCGGCCCCCATCGCGGCGGCGCCTGCTGGAATCGGCGGGCGCCGTGCCGTTGCTGTTTCCGTTCCTGCGGCGGGCGCGCGCGGCCGAGGCACCCGCGCGCGAGCCGCGCCTGGTGCTCTTCATGCAGACCAACGGCACCAGCACCAAGCAGTTCTTTCCCGATGCCACGTTCAAGTCGTCTGCGATTCTCGATCCGCTGCTTTCTGACCAAGCTTTGCGAACGAGGACCACAGTCATCCACGGTTTGCACAACCGGCAGGGTGGCGCCGGCAACGGCCACGATGTCGGGTTCCCCGGGCTGTTTTCTGGTTACCGTAGCATCGGGTCGTTCAACGAGCCGTGGGGCGGTGGACCCTCGCTTGACCAGCAGCTCAAACGCCAATTGCCGCTCACCGAAGTATTCCCGACCTTGAATTGCGGGGTACTGGCCACCAGCGCGCCGGTGTGGAAGCAGCACCGCGCTTCCTTCAGCTACGTGGCGGCGCGCCAGCCGGTGCCCACCGAGGCCAACGTCTACAAGCTGTACGCGATGTTCTTTCCAACCTCGACCAGCGGCGGCAGTTCCGGCGACTCGGTCATGGCGGCGAAGCGCAGGCTCTTGCAGAAGCGCACGGTGCTCGACTTCGTGGCAGGCGATCTGCGCGGGCTGCGTGCCCGCGTCGGCGCACTCGATCGGGCCAAACTGGACGTGCACGAAGGCGCCCTGCGTGAGTTCGAGAAGCGCCTCGGCGCCACCGTCGCCGAAGGCGCGCCCGCACAGTGCCGCTCGGCTCGGGTGCCCGCGTCCGGGCTCGACCTCGCGGTCGAGGACAACATCCCGCAATTGGCGCGCCTGATGTCGGACTTCGTGGCGCTGGCGCTGGCGTGCGGGCAGACCCGGATGGTGACGTACGCCATGGGCAATGGCGGCGAGCGCTGGTGGTACCGGTGGCTGGGGCTGAACGAGAACGCGCACGAGGACATCGCCCACCGGGATTTTGGCGACAACCAGGCCATCACCGCCAAGGTGGTCAAGATCGGGCGCTGGCACGCCGAACAGGTCGCCTACCTGGCACGCGCGCTCGACGCCTTTCCCGAGGGCGACGGCTCGGTGCTGGACGGCAGTTTGCTGGTGTGGGGCAATGAGGTGGCGACCGGGACGCACGCCATGGAGAACATCCCCATCGTGACCATCGGGGGCGCCGCCGGTCGTCTCAAGACCATCGGCCGATTGGTCGCGGATGGCGCCCAGCCGTACCACCGGCTGGGTGCGACCCTGCTGAACCTGATGGGCGTACGCACCGCTGGCTTCGGCGAGGAGCCAGCGTGCGGCAACCTGAGCGGGGTCGACATCGCGTGAGCTCGGTAGCGGCCGCGCAGCTACGTATCAGTCCGAACCGCTCGCCGCCGCAGGGACTTGGCAATCATCTCGGAGACGTTGACCACTTGCACGCGGTCGGCGGCGTTGCGGTCAGCGACGCCGTCGCGGAGCATGATGGTACAGAACGGACACGCGGTCGCCACCGTGGTTGCGCCGGTCGCCAGTAACTCATCGACGCGGTTGTGGTTCACGCGCGTGCCGGTCTTTTCCTCCATCCACATGCGGCCGCCACCGGCACCACAGCAGAAGCCGTGTTCCTTGTTGCGCCCGGGCTCGACGCGGTCGGCGACCAGGCTGTCCAGCGCCGCTCTGGGCGCTTCGTACTCGCCGTTCCAGCGACCCAGGTAGCAGGGATCGTGGAAGACCGTGCGCCGCACACCCTCGGCGTCGCGCTCGACTTCGATCTTGCCCGACTCGACCAGCTCACGGATGACCTGGGTATGGTGGCGCACCTCGAAATTGCCGCCCAGTTGCGGGTACTCGTTCTTGATCGTGTGCAGGCAGTGCGGGCACGCCGTGATCACCTTCTTGACCTTCTTGGTGTTCATGGTCTCGACGTTCTGCTGCGCCTGCATCTGGTACAGCATCTCGTTGCCGGCCCGTCGCGCCGGATCTCCGGAGCAGCCTTCCTCCAGCCCGAGCACGGCGAAGTCGACGCCGCCGGCTTTGAGGATCTCGACCAGTGCCAGCGTCTGCTTCTTGATGCGATCGTCGTAGGCACCGGCGCACCCGACCCACAGCAGCCACTCTGCATCGGGACGGTCGTCCAGCGTCGGCACGTCGTGGCCCGCCGCCCAGTCGAAGCGCTTGTCGGCGCCGATGCCCCACGGGTTGCCGTTCTGTTCCAGATTCTTGAACGTGCGCGCCAGATCGCTCGGTATCTTCTCTTGCACCAGCACCAGGTTCTGTCGCATCTGCAGGATCTTCTCGGGCTGATCGATGAACACCGGGCACACTTCCTGGCACGCGCCGCACGTCGTGCACGACCACAGCACATCCTCGCTGGTGCGGCCGCCGACCAGCGGCTTCTGTTCGCGCGCCGCCGCCGCGCCCGCGGCGCCGTGCTGGAAGCGCTCCATGAGATCGTCGAGCAGCCCGCGATCCGGCAGCCGCGACTTCATGTCGTCACGCAGGTCATGCACCACCTGCATCGGCGACAGCGGCTTGCCAGTGACATACGCGGGGCACTCGTTGGTGCAACGCGCGCACTCGGTGCAGGCAAAGCTGTCGAGCAGTGACTTCCAGGTGAAGTCCTTGAACTCCGACACCACGCCGGTCTGCGAGATGTCGTCGGCCTCCAGGTTCAACTTGGGCAACACGCCCTTGGGTCCCAGCTTGCGAAAGAAGATGTTAGGCAGCGCCGCGATGATGTGGCTGTGCTTCGAGTACGCGAGGTAGTTCAGGAACCCCAGCAGTGTCGCAACGTGAAGCCAGAAGCTGGCCTGTGATACCGCGTGTGCGCCGCTGTCCGGGATGCCCCGGAACCAGCCTGCTATGGCCTGCGACACCGGGAAGCCCGCCACCGGACCTTCATCCGCTGACACCTCGAACGCGTGCATGCCGAAGTGGGTGACCAGCAGGAAGGTGATGCCACCCAGGATGGCGCCTGCGTCGCGGCTCATCGGGATGAGGCTTGGCCTGAGCACGGTGCGCCGGAACACCGCAAAGGCCATCAGCGCCAGCACGACCAGGTTGGTCACGTCGACGGTGGCATGGATGGCGTCGGCGGCGGCGCGGCCAAACAGCAGCGCCCAGGAGAACCGCGGCCACAAGCCCTGCGTGAGGATCTCCAGGGCGCCAACGTTTATCACCAGGAAGCCCCAGAAGATGAACACGTGGTACTTCGAGCCCAGCCGCCGGGAGAAGTCGCCGCCGCGCGCCGCCGGGACATTCGATTCGGCCATCACCGTGCGCTGGCCGAAGAAGAACTCGAAAACCGAGCGCACCCGCTCGTCCAGTCGGTCGAGTCGCGCCTCGGCCTTGCCAGCCAGGATGAGGCGGGTGAAGCGGCGCAGGGTCCACGCGAAGCCCCCGAACGACGTCAGCAGCATCGCCCCGAACACCGCTTGCCTGATCATGGCGCCAGTTAATCACGCCCTCTCGGCGGCTTCGACTTTCAGCGCGCCGCTTGATATATCGGCGCCATGGCGCTGTCCCCCGAGTTGGTCGCGATCCTCGCTTGCCCCAAATGCAAGGGCAAACTCGACCTGCGCGCCGACGAGGCGGCATTTTCGTGCGCGACCTGCCGGTTGGTCTACCCGGTGGCCGACGAGATCCCGAACTTCATCGTCGAAGAAGCTCTGCCGCTCGACGCGAAGTGACCGGTCGCGCGATCGATTGTTTCAGTGTTTTTTTGCCAGTTCGACCGGGGCCCGTTACGGTGATTTCATGGTGGTAGACCGTCGTCAGGTTTCCCGCGAGCGCCGGGCCAGTGGTCGCATCAAGGCCGTGTTCGCCGTCAGGAAGACCGTCGGTACCAGGGTGCAACTTGGCCAGGCCGAGGACATCGGCCCAACCGGCATGACCGTGCGCCGCCCCAAGGACGGGGCCCTGCCGGCCAACACGCCCGTGTCGCTGACCTTCGAGCTGCCGGGCACTGCCGAGCCCATCGCGGCCGATGGGGTGGTGGTCAACGACGTGCGAGCCGGCACCTTCCGCCGCACCGGGGTCCGCTTCATCGGCCTGCGTCCCGAACACCAGCGTCTCATCGCCAGTTACTGCCGCCGGGCCGGCTAAACGGACACGGCGCCGCTAGCCATCTTCGATCAGGATCTCCTTCCGACTCGACACCCGCCTGGGCAGCGGGCCGAGCAGCAGCCGCACCGCGCCCCAGGCCGAGATGAAGGCGCCTTCGCCGCCCAGCCCAGGCAGGTTTTCGTCGCTGGTGAGGAACACGTTCTTCATGCCGACATCGTGGGGCGCGGCGCCCACGCCCAGCGTGCGCGGCAGATCGCAGCTCAATGCCGGTGTCATGGGCGTCGGGGCTATGTGGTCGCGCTTGCGCGGCTCGGTGCCAGCCCTACCGATCTCGGGGGCCAGCCCGTCGTGCGGCGATGCCAGGACCACCAGATGGTCGTCGAAAAACGGCACCACGCGCGCGATGTGTTCACGCAGGCGCCCGCGTAAAACTGCCAGGTAACCAAGTCCCGCCGCCACGGTCGCCGCCGGGACCAGGCACTCGACCCACATCGCGACGCTGTCGTCTTTGGGCCGCGCGCCACCTGTCGTCAACATGATGGCGTTGTCTTCCAGCGCCGGCAACTCCGGGTCCGCGACCGAGAACACCAGCCCAGCCATGCCTTCGGGCAGGGCCTCGCGGCGCAGCAGCAGGCATAGCGTGTATCGGTAGCACGCCGGCCGGATGGCGGACGCGATCTCGCGCAGCCGCCGGCTCGACTTGTCGCCGGCCAACGTCACCAGGGCCGCCGCGGAGTCAGCCCAGATCAGCCGGTCCAGCCCGATGGGCTCGCCGCGCGGCTTGACCTTGAGTCCCACGACCTTGCCGCGCTTGATCACGAGTTCAGCGGGAGTGACCTTCTCGCGTACGTCGCCGGTGCCGGCGCGGATCCTGTCCAGGAAGAGCCCGGCCACCTCGGCGAGTCCGCCATCCATGCGATGCAGTCCACGCCGCGCCATGCCCACGGCCGCGGCGTCAGCGACCGCGCCGGTCTCGCCCGGCCCGAGGTGCGACAACAGGGTTGCGCACGTGGCCAGCGCCACGCGCATGGGATGCTGCTGTGGTAGCGGCGCCCAGGGATCCGTACCGGGCTCGGGCAAATGTGGCTCGACCCGGGCGACCTCGCGCCGCTCCCAGAATCCGTCGGGTGGCAGGGTCAGATCCGATGCCAGGATCGGGTCGAGCGCCGCATGCACGCCGGCGGCGCGCTCCAGGACGCCGCGGATGGTGTCAGCGTCGTCGGGGAATTCGCGCGTCACTTCGCGCAGGGTGAGCTCCGTTCCCGGCCCCACGTCGAGCCGGCGATCAGGCAGGACCAACTGAAACGCAGGCACCAGGGCGGGCGCGCGGCGGCGGGCGATCTGCGCTTGGTTCAGCTCCTTGAGCACGCGCGCCACGGGTTCGTAGTCGGTCGACGGCAACAGCCCCGGCCCGCGCGACAGCTGATACCCGGCCGCCATGAACGTCGACGGCACCTGATCGTGCCCACACAGCAGTACCCGCGTGCCCCGTTTGCTGATCAACGCGGCGGCGATCAAACCGGGAAGATCGCCGCCGCACACGACGACGTCGTAGAAATTCGTATCCAAGGCGCGCGACTATAACAGGGCGTGCCGTGTCGCCCGGCGCGGTTGACACAGCGGGCGCCGCAGGGAAGATCCAGCCCCTTGGCCTGGTACAAACGAACCCCAGAAGACGAGATCGCGGGCGAGAAGCGCAGCGTTCCCGCCGGTGTTTTCACCAAGTGTCCCTCGTGTCGAGAGGCGCTGCTGACCGCTGATGTGACCGCCAATCTCAGCGTGTGTCCGAAGTGTGATCACCATTTCGGAGTGGCCACGCGCGACCGCGTCGCGCAGATCATCGACCCGGGCACGTTCGTCGAGGCCGACGTCAGGATCGAGAGCATCGATCCGCTGGGTTTCCGCGATTCGAAGCGCTACCCGGATCGGTTGCGCGCCGCTCGCCGCCAGACCGGACTCGCGGACGCGCTGATTTCAGGCGCCGGGCGTCTCGATGCCATCGACGTCGAGGCCGGTTTTTTCGCGTTCGAGTTCATGGCGGGCTCAATGGGATCGGTGGTCGGCGAGAAAGTGACGCGGGTGTTCGAGCGCGCCCACGAGCGCCGCGTGCCGGCGCTGATCTTCTGTGCCTCGGGTGGCGCGCGTATGCAGGAGGGCGTGTTGTCGCTGATGCAGATGGCGAAAACCTCAGCCGCGGTGGCACGACTGCGCGAGGATCACATACCGATGATCTCGATCCTTCTGCACCCGACCACGGGGGGCGTGGCGGCCAGCTTCGCCATGCTGGGCGACGCCATCGTTGCCGAGCCCAAGGCGCAGATCGGCTTCGCCGGTGCGCGGGTCATCCAGAACACCATTCGCGAGAGTTTACCGCCCGGCTTTCAGCGCGCTGAGTTCTTGCAGAAGCACGGCTTCGTCGACTGCATCGCCCACCGTCGCGATCTGAAGGCCACCCTGGCGAAGCTCCTGCGCTTCATGAAGACGTGATGGGCGGTGGCCCGTACCGGCGGTTCCTGGATCGCATCGATGCGGCGCGATCGTTGGGTGTGTCGTTCGGCCTCGATCGCGTGCGCGAGGCGCTGCTGCGGCTGGGTTCGCCCGAACGCGCGTGCACGGCGGTGCAGATCGCCGGCACCAACGGCAAGGGTTCGACCGCGGCGATCGCCGAGTCGGTGCTGCGCGCGGCCGGCTTGCGCACCGGCCTTTACACGTCACCGCACCTCGCTCGTTTCACCGAGCGCATCCGCATCGGAGGCGTCGAGATCGACGGCGATCGGCTGGCTGCTTTTGACCAGCGCGTGGCCGCCACGGGCGTGCCGCTGACCTACTTCGAGATCGCCACCGTGCTGGCGTTCTTGACGTTCGCGGACGCGGGGGTCGAGGTCGCGGTGCTGGAGACCGGGCTAGGTGGTCGGCTCGACGCGGTTACCGCTTGCGACCCAGTCGCAACTGCGATCACCAGCATCGGACTCGATCACACCGAGATCCTGGGTGCCACTCTGGTCGAGATCGCGCGCGAGAAGGCTGCCATCGCCCGGACCGGAGTGCCGCTCTATCTGGGCTCGCTTCCGCCCCTGGCCGAGCGCGAGATCGTGGCCGTCGCGGCCGCCGTCGGCGCGCCGGTGTTGCGCCTCGGCCACGACTTTCCTGCGCCTGCCACGGCTCTCGCACTGTCTGGCGCCCACCAGCGCGACAATGCGGCGGTGGCGGTTGCCGTCGCTGGTGCGGCCGCCCGTGCTCTCCATCGGCCGCTACCAGCCGCCGCGGTGGCCGACGGTCTTGCCCAGGTGCGATGGCCGGGGCGGCTCGAACGCCTGGCGTCGGACCTGCTGGCCGATGGTGCGCACAATCTGGACGGGGTCCGCGCGCTGTGCGCCGCGCTGCCGGCGACACGTCCGCGCGCGCTGTTGCTGTCGACGGTACGGGGCAAGGATCTGGTCGCGATGCTCGATGTCTTACTGCCCATGTTCGACCACGTCGTCGCCACCTGTTCGCGCAACAGTCGGGCGTTACCCGCCGAGGAGATTGCCGCCCAAGCCGCGGCGCTTGGCGTGAGCGCGCGGGCGATCCCGGACTCGATCGCAGCCCTCGCAACCGCCCGGGCGCTGGTGGCGGGGCCCCCGCCAGGCTTGGTGGTGATCGCGGGCTCGCTGTTCCTGGTCGGCGAGCTGCGGGCCCACGTACTCTGCGAGTCACTGGACCCTATCGCCACCGGCGATCCGCTGCCGTAGCCCAGTCCCTGGTCAGGGTGAAATGGCCCGGAATTTGGCGTTCTCAACTAAGCGGCCTTATGATCCGATGCCACCGTCGTGAGTTTGTCGCTGATTTTTCCGTCGGGATTGGGGGCACTGCTTGGTGCTGCGGCCATGGCGTTGTGGGCCGCGCAGGCAGCGCCGCCGGCTTCGGGCGACAAGCCCCTCGATAAGGTCTTCGTGGATCCGGCGCTCGGATCGGGGGGCGAGCGCTACGTTGGGGTCGCCCCGGGACCCGTCGGCAAGAACCCGCTACCGTCACCGAAGGCGGACCGGCCGTCACTTATCTGGACCGGCTTTCAAATGAGCGCCGCGGGATCGCGGGTCTTCCTGCAGACCTCCGGTGCCGTCACCTACGAGGTTTCAAACCGGGCCGGCGCTGGCAAGCAGCCTGGCACTCTGTCGGTGTTGCTGCGCAACTGTCGCATACACCTGAAGAACAACCGGCGGAACCTCGATACGCGCTACTTCGCCACCCCGGTTCGCAGCGTCGCGGCCCGCCAGAAGAGCAAGGACGTCGAGCTCGTGATCTCGCTCAAGGAGCCCTCGAGCCCGGCGCCTCGCATAGAGGCGGGGCCTGACGGGACGCAGTTTGTGGTATTGGACTTTCCGCCCGGGAAGGCTAGCCAGCCGCCCGCCGACGATCCTGCCGCAGCCCCGGTTCAGGCCGGACCCGGTGGCCAGGGCGCCAGCGATGACGCGAACCTCCCTGGGACACCGGGTGCGCCCAGGGCGCCTCGGTCAGGACGGCGGTAGGAAGCTCGTTGATGTTCTTGCGAGAGTATCGAGCATTACCTCGATATTCCCGGGAACTCTCCGAAGGTATAGGATCCAAGGCCGACACTTGCGTGGTCGCGCCTTTGTCGCCCACTGAGGAATAGCCCACACATGACTCACTTCTCGCGATCGGGACGCTTGTGGTTTTGGCTGGCGGCGCCGTTGGCCGCTTTGGTGGTGGCCGGGTGCGGGGAAGGGGACGATGCGGCGCAGGTGCCCATTGGCAGACCGGACGATGGAGGCATTGTGCGGCCCGTCGCCGACGTACCCAACCGCCCTGCTGACACGGCCGCCGATGCGCCGGGAATGCCCAGGCCGACCGATGCCGCCCGCGATGGGGGTGGCAACGCGTTTGGCGTGAAGATCACCATCGAGGTCGAAAAGCCGGTCAAGGACTCCGTCGTCGTTGCCGCCATGTTGCTGCGACCGGATTTGACGGTGACTGTGGAGGCACCGATGGGTGCCCCGGCCGAGACGGTGACCGACGTGACCGCCGTCGTGATTCACGCGCTGACAAAACAGAAGGCGGCCACTGCCAAGATCAACCGCTCCGCACTCAACACAGTCCCGGGCAGCAACACGCTCATTTACAAGTTCGGCGAAACCCCGGTCGATATCGCGACCCTGGAGAGCGCCGCCTACAATCTCGAGATCACGGTTCTGACCATCAACGGCGTCGAGGGCAAGGTCACGGTGCCGTTCCGGATCGACGCGGGCCCCACGATTCGCATCGAGTCTCCGGGGAACGGCAAGTTCTATCGCAATGGCGTGCCGCTCAATATCGAGATCGCGGATGCCCTGTTCGGCCCGGTATCAGACGTCAGCATCAAAGTCGGGCAGAACGTGATTCCGTTCTCGCCGCCGGCGGACGCGATGAGCAACCGCTACACCGGCAACCTCAATTTCCTTGCCTTCAACCCACCACTCGACGGCGAGTTGCTGCTGACCGTGCGGGCCAAGAACCAGAACGGCACCGAGTCGGTGGTGCTGCGCAAGTTCGTCAGCGACAACAAGGGCCCTGCCATCACCAACACCAAACCCAAGAATGGCGATTTGGTCGGCAAGGTCCTGATGATCGAGGCCGAGATCGCCGACGGAGCGGGCGTGGTCGAGTCATCCGCGGTGGCGGTCGTCGCCCACGGCGGCAGCGAATTCGTGGTCAAGCTGAACCCGCCGCCCGCGGGCTCCATGACGGGCGGAAAATTCACCGCGCTGTTCGACACCACCAAGCTGCCAGCCAACGCCATATTCCCCAGCATCTCGTTCCGCGCCGAGGACACACTTGGCAACGGATCGACCCTCGGCTTCACGCTCAGCCTCGACTACAACCCGCCGTTGTCGGATCTGGATCCGCCCCACAACGTGCGTGGCCAGATCAACGACATGGGCGCCCTGCGTTGCACGTGGCCCTTCGATCCGGTGGGCGAGGACGCCGTGGACGATGGCGATCTCGTGCCCCAGGTGTTCGACATCAGGGCTCGCATAGAGGATCAGGGCAACGCTCCGCTGACCGGGCTGCTCGACTTCACGCCCATTGCGGGCGTCGAAGAAACCCGAGCGCAGTTGTTGATCCTGGATGACACCAGCTTGCCCCTGGTGGTGGACGCCGACGGTGAAGATGGCATATGCGACTCGTTGAATCCGGTCTTGACCCCGACCACTCTGGCGAAGGCCAACACCGACGCCTTACTCATCAACCTGGTGCCCCTGAATCCGGGCGGGGCCGCCGACGTGACGCCGGAACTCGCCGCCACCTGCCTCACGGGCCTTGGCATCCGCAAGCCGGAGGCGAGCTGTGCGACCACAGTGAACCCGGCCAAGGGGCATTGGAATCACGAGTTCCAGATCGGGTACCGCCCGGTCATCCATTCTGACTACATGTCGCTGGTGATCGGCCACGGCACCGGCAACAAGCTGCCGTCGGTGTGGACCATCGGGCCGGTGGTCGAAGACCGGGTCCAGTGCGCCGGGCGCCAGTTCGACGCCTTGGCCAACAACCTCAGCGACGGTTGGGCCTGCATGGCGATCCTGGCGACTGACAAGCTCGGCAACACCCAGGTGTCACGGCCACTGCGTCTGTGCATCGACCGCGACGGCAAGCCCGATCCCAAGACCAACCTGCCCGACTGTCCCCACAAACGCATCAAGAGCGCGTCGTGGACGACTCCGACCATCATCGAGACGCAAGAGAAGCACGGCTTCGTCGATGGCGACGAGATTCTGGTCAACAACGTCAACAAGCAGACGCTGGCCAACGGGCGCTGGCGGGTCAAGCGCGTCGACGACCTCCGTGTCGAGCTGGTGGGCTCGAAGGCGCTGGCGCCTGGCCTGTGCTTCGACGACGGGGTCGTGTCAGCCTCGTCGACGCGGGACTGCACCAACAAGATCGTCAGCCTGAGTAGCACGACGCCGGTCGTGGTCGAGATGGATCAGCCGTTCGCGTTCAAATTCAAATTCCTGGATCCGGTCGTGCTCAGGGACTTCACGATCGTCAACAAGAGCAACGCCATTGTCACCGGCGCCATCGAGCAGGTGACCGCGAATGGGCGCTGGACCAAGATCTACCCGCTCAAGGACGACGGCACGCCGTACGACTTCCCGGCGAATCCTGACGAAACCATCACCAGCAAGAAATTCCAGCTCATCACCGAGTACCAGGGCCAGCTGTCGCTCGGGATCCCCTACGAGTACGGAGGCTTTGCGGTCAAGACCTCCGAGCTGCCGGACTGCACCGGTACCGTCACGTCGAAGGGACCGCCGCCGGTTGTGAAGACCGGTACCGAGGCCGGCAAGTCGTACGCATGCAAGCAGTGGCGAGCCTTCCCGCTGAACGAGAACAAGGTTCTCGGACCCTGAGAGCTTCCGCTACCAGACCTGCGTCGACAGGGACTGGGCGCGCTTGTGGCGCGAGGCGGGCTGCGGTTTGCCGTACCAGGCGGTCTGTGCCGCGGGCGCGGGAGCCAGCTCGAACGGGATGAACAGCAGCTTCAGGAAGCGGTTGCGGCCGATGCGTTCCCAGCCTGCCAATCCGAGCAGCACTTCCCACATGTAGTCGCCGTGGCGTTTGACCGCTGACTCCCACAACGGGAACACCCACAGGCGCGAGGTGCCCGCGTCGGGGCCAGTGCCGCTGCGATAGTAGATGTTGGGGAAGATGAATTTGGCGCTCCAGGTCGGCCGGTTGACCCCTACGTAGAACGGCAACACCAGGGTCGTGCTGCGATCCTTGCCACGGAAGTCCCACAGCAGTGGGAACAGAACTGTGCTGCGGTCGCTGGCGGCGCTGCGTCGGTAGAAAAGTGGCGCCACCCAGTAGGTGGTGTCGTCGGCCTGGCGGTGGTGGCGCAGGAGCAGCGGCAACAGAATGGTGGTGCGGCTCTCGTGTAGCGAATCGATGTCGTAGAAAAACGGCAGCGCCAGGGTGGTGGTCGACGTGACGTCGCGGTGGCGCCAGAACAGCCCGAGCAAGCCGGTCAGGGCACGGTCGGGGCTGGCCCGGCGGTAGAACAGCAAGGGCGGGATGACTGTGGTGCGAGCCTCGGAACTCTTGTTGAAGTGCGAGAACAAGACCGGCAACACCATCGTGGACGTGCTTTGCACGGTGTCGCTGTGGAGCACCGGGCCGACGTACCACCAGCTTCGATCGGGCGTGGTACGAAATCCGAACGGCAGCGTCAGCACCGTTCGCTGCGCGGGGCCGCTGTGCTGGTAGTAAAGCGGCAGGATCGCGCTCGAGGCGGTGTCCTTGTCTCTATCGCGCGAGTACCAGGCTATCGGCATCAGCCCACGGGTGTACTGCCGGCCGTAGTGGGAAAAATACAACGGTCCGACCAGGGTCTTTTCTGAATCCTGCTTGGGGTCGGCGAAGTGCCAGAACACCGGAAACAGCACGTGGTGAGCAACCCCGGCCTCGTGGCCGGCCCACCACAGCGGGAACAGGACGGTGCGATCGCCGTCGCGCCAGGTCGAGCGGAAGTAGACTGGCAACACCAGCGTGCGCGAGGTCTGGGCCTCTCGGTTCTGGTAGTGGAAGAACAGGGGCGTGGCGAACAGGCTGCTGTGTGGGTTCCGCCAGGTCAGGTAGAGCGGGACCAGTCCGGTGACGCTGCGATCGGGCCCGGTGCGGTGGAACCACGGGCCCACGACCAGTGTGTTATGGCCGGGCCAGCTCGATCGCCAGAACAGTGGCAACAGGGTGTCGAGCGCGTAGCCGTCGCTAGAACGGCGGTGGAAGAAACCGGGAAAGACCCAGGTGCCGCTGTCTTGCGGGTCCTGGTAGCGGGCGAACAGCGGGAACACGCCGAACGCGTGCGAGCCGGGGCCATCGACGCGGAACACCGGGCCGAAAAGCCGGGTGCGCTCGCCGGTGGCGAGGCGGGTTATGTCGAAGAACAGCGGCGGTACGCCCTGTGCGGCGACCTCGCGGCTGCGGTACCAGAAGTAGGGCACGACGAAACCGGCCTGACGCTCGGCCGTGCGCGACCAGGCGGCAACCGGTGTGGCGAACACGGTGGCGTGCGCGTCGTGGCGGTAATGCACCAGCGGGAACAGGGTGAAGCTGGTCTCGGGCGGGCCGCCGTCACGGCTGCCGCGGCGAAAATGCAACAGGGGAAACAGAGCGTCGGTGACCTCGCCGCCCTGCCGGCGGTGCAGATAATTGAGCACCACCGTGGTGTGGCGGTCGCGCTGGTCGTCGGAGAAGTGCCACAGCAAGGGGAACAGCACCAGGTGGCGCTGTTGCGCGCCAGCACCCGCGAACAGGAGGGGGAAGATCCCGCCCGCCACGCCCTCCGGGCGGCGCAGCCAGAACACCGGACCTGCCACCGTGGTCGAGGTGTGCTTGCCGTCGTCGGTCAGGCGCCAGAAAAACGGGAACTGGATCTTGTAGCCGCGCTCGCGGTCGTGGCCCTGGAAGTACAGCAGCGGCAGCACGCCGGTTGACGATGTCTGCGCCTGGGGCGACGACAGGTGAAAGAACAGGGGCGCGGCGACGGTGGCGCTGCTGTGTTCGTCCTTGAGGTGGAAGAACACGGGCAAGATCACAGCATGGCGGCGCTCGCCGCGGCTGCCAAAGAAAGCCAGCGGGAATAGTCCGAAGCTGCGCCCGCCATCGGTGAAACGACGGTGGTAGCCCAGGAGCGGGAACACGCCGGCGGCGGTTGCGGTCTCGGCCGGCGATTGGCGGTGGAACCAGAATGGGAACAGGGTGCTTGCGCTGCCGGCGTGCGCGTCGTCGCGGAAGCTCCACCACAGGGGGAACAGCACGTTCGTGCTGCCCTCGGGATCGGTGCTGCTGTAGTACGGACCCACCAGACGGGTGGTGGCACCGGAGGCCAGATCCTTGCGGCGCCACCACAAGAACAGGGCCATGTCGGTCTCGTGCTCGCGGTCCCGGCGCCAGAACACGGGCGGGAACAGCAACGTCAGGCTGCGGGTGCCCGCCAGATCGTCGCGGCGGTAGCCGCCGAGGGGCGAGAGCCAGAACAGGCCCTTGTCCTCGGCCGCGCGGCGCCAGAAGAAAACCGGCGGCACCAGGCCCCAGCTCGACCGCTTGGCGTCGTCGGCGCCGGCGAAATACACCGGGAACAACGTGGTGAAGCGCCACGGCCCGCGCCGCAAGTTTGCGAACAGCAGCGCGACCGTGGTGCTGGACTCGGGCGACCGGAAGCTCCACACGAGGGGGAAGCCGACGTCATACGACGAGCTGCGGCTGCGCCCGTACCAGTAGAGCCACGCGAACGCACCCTTGGTGCTGTTCGTGGCGGTCGATGAGTAGCCGAAGGGCGAAACGAACACGCCGTCGGACGGGCTCTTGAAGCGGTAGAAAAACGGCAGCGCAAGGGTGTTGGTCTCGTCGCCGCTGCGCCAGTAGAAATTGAGGGGCAGGGCGAAGGTGAATGCCGAGCCGCGCGATCGGATCGACACGAACAATGGGAAGCCGAGATCGAAGGCGGTCCCGGCGGCCTGGTTGCGCTTCCAGAAGTAGAGAAACCCGAACAGGCCGTAGGACTTGGCCAAAGCCGGGTCGGCTATCTTGAACGAGCCCAGCAGTGGCGCCGCCCAGCCGAAGGTGCTCGACTTGTAAACGATAGGCCAGAGCGCCCACGAGCTGGCATCAGGTTGCGACGTGAACGAGAACGGCGGCACCACCGTCACCACCCGCTGCGCCAGGTGATCCTCGAAGCGCCAGTAGAACGGAGCCACCACGCGGCTTCCGGCCTCGGGGCTCCAGAAGTGCCAGTAGAACGGCGCCAGCACCCGGTAGCCGGGGTTGCCACGCCGGGACCAGTAGAACGGCAGGAAGGCGGTGAAGCCGCCCTCCTTGCGAAACAGAAGCACGTTGAACGGGCGCTCGAACGGCTTGCAAAGGTTTTCTTCGCAGATGGTGGCGGCCGGGCACTGGTTGTCGCGGGTGCAGGGGACGGCGGCTGCGGGCGGCGTCGCTGCAGCCGGGGTTTGGGTTGGGGCCGTCGATGTTGCGGGCGCGGCTTGCGCGGTGGCGCGGAACGGCGACAGCGCGGGCGCGGCGGCCGGCGCGCGGAACGGGTCGAGGTTGGGCGCCGCACGCGCCGCGGGGCCCGCTGCTATCACCAGCGCGGCGAGGGCCAACGCGACCAAGACGCGAATCATCGGGCGAATGCGCGATTCCCTATCACTGGGGCGGCAGCATCTTCCACTCGCCGTTTTCCTTCACGAAGACGATGTCGCCGGTCTCGGAGTTGTCGCCCTTCGTGCGCTGCACCTTGAGCGTGGCGTTGTCACCCTTCACCGAGGATCCCTTGATCTGAAACTTGGTGCCCTCAAGCTCTTTCTGCATCTTCTTGACGGCGTCGGCAGCTTGGCCTATCTGCGAGGCCAGCATGCCCTGATACATGAGCGCGTAGCTGTCGATCACTTTCTCGATCTCGCCTGCCTCCGAGGCCTTGCGCCAGCGCTCGAATGACTTCTCGGGCGTCGACAACTCGGGCCGCGGTTTGGGCAGGTCGAAGCTGATTGATCGGATCTTCTCTTTCGGGACCTTGACCGTGTTGCCCTGGGTCTCGATCGAATAGATGCCGTCGTAGTAGTGGAGGATCTTCCCGACCATCTTGGTCTTGTCCACCAGCTCGATGATCTCGCCGCTGGCCTTCATGGGAACCAGCGCAAGCGCAGCGCCGAGGAGCAGTGTGAGGCGGCGCATGGTCAGACGCTCAGCCCCGGCGCCGGGAACTTCGCCGTCAGCTCGCGCACTTCGCCGAACACCTTCTCGCAGGTCTCGTCGCTGGGGTTGCCGATGACCCGGTCCATCCACACCGCTACTTGCTTCGCTTCGACGACGCCCAGGCCGCGGCTGGTGATCGACGGCGAACCCAGCCGGATGCCCGACGGGTCGAACGGCTTGCGTGTGTCGTACGGGACCGAGTTGTAGTTGAGCTCGATGCCGGCCTTGTCGAGCGCCTGCGCGGCCACCTTGCCGGTGACATTCTTGTTGGTCAGGTCGACCAGCACCAGGTGGTTGTCGGTGCCGCCCGAGACCACGTGATACCCGCGCGCCATCAGCTCGTCGGCGATGGCCTGCGCGTTCTTGACCACGCTGTGCGCGTAGTCCCTGAACGCCGGGGTCGCGGCCTCTTTCAGGGCCACCGCCAGCGCCGCGGTGTTGTGCACATGCGGCCCCCCTTGCAGGCCCGGGAAAACGGCGCGGTCGATGGCTTGTGCTTGGTCCTTGCGGGTCAGGATCATGCCGCCGCGTGGGCCGCGCAGGGTCTTGTGCGTGGTGGTGGTGACCACGTCGGCGTGCGGGATGGGCGACGGATGCGCGCCGCCGGCCACCAGGCCCGCGATGTGCGCCATGTCAGCCACGAAGCGCGCCCCGACCTCTTTGGCGATGTCGGCCATGGCCGCGAAGTCCCACAGCCGCGAGTAGGCGGTGCCGCCCGCCCACAGGAGGGTGGGCTTTTCCTTGCGGGCGAGGTCGCGGACCTCGTCGTAGTCGATGCGCCCGGTATCGCGGCGTACGCCGTACTGCACAGCCTGGAAGTATTTGCCGGTGATCGACACGGGCCAGCCGTGGGTCAGGTGCCCGCCCATCGGCAGGGCCAGACCCATGACCTTGTCGCCCGGCTTGCAGAACGCCAGGTACACCGCCAGGTTGGCCGGCGAGCCCGAGTAAGGCTGCACGTTGGCGTGCTCGGCGCCGAACAGGGCGCACGCACGTTGCTGCGCCAGCTCTTCCAGGGGGTCGACGAACTGCTGGCCTTCGTAGTAGCGCTTGCGTGGGTAGCCCTCGCTGTACTTGTTGGTGAACACGCTTGCGGACGCCTCGAGGACGGCCTTGGAAACGTAGTTCTCCGACGGGATAAGGCGGATCTTGTCGGCCTGACGGCGCTCCTCGGCGCGGCACAACTCGAACACGTCGGGATCGGCGAGCGCAAGCGAGGGATCGTGCACCTTCATGGGCCCGCAAGCTATTCTGCGCCCGTCCCCGAGTCAACGCGGCGTAAGCTGCGCACTCCATGCTGCTTGTCGATCCGGATCGTGTCGGCCGGCTGTTGCGCGACATAGCCCGCGAAGAGTTGCTGCCGCGGCACCGGGCTCTGCAAGCCCACGAGATCCATTCGAAGGCCACCGCGGCCGATCCCGACGACATCGTGACCGAAGCGGATCTGGCGATCGAGCGCCGGCTCACCGTCGAGCTCGCGGCGCTGTTGCCGGAGGCGGTTATGGTGGGCGAGGAGGCTGTGGCGGCCAACCCGGCCTTGCTGGCCGCGCTGGCCTCCGATGGGCCCGTCTTCATCTGCGACCCGCTCGACGGCACCAAGAATTTTGCCGCTGGCCTCGATACCTACGGATCGATGCTGGCACTTGCGGTGGCAGGCGAGACGCGCATGGCCTGGATCTACCTGCCGACCGAGGACACGCTGTTCGTCGCCGAGGCAGGTGCCGGCGCGTATGCGGGCGGGCGGCGCTTGGCGGCCGGCGAGATCGACCCTGCGGCGCTGCGGCGGCTGTCAGGCAGCCTCTACACACGGCACATGCCGCCTGAGCTGCGCGATCAGGTCAGCGCGCGCGCCGCCCGCGCGACCCACATCGTCGATGGGCCGTCGTGCTCCGCCATTGAGTACACCACGCTCGCGCGGGGCCAGAAGGACTACGTCGTCTATCACCGGTTGCACCCATGGGATCACGCGCCAGGCGCGCTGATCCTCGCCGAGGCCGGCGGCGCCGCCCGCTACGCCGACGGCGCGCCTTACCGCGCGACCAGCGGCAACCGGCTACTCTTGCTGACCCGCCATGCGGGTCTGTGGCCAGCGGCGCACGCGGCGCTGTGCGAGTAATCCAGCTGGCGCGCGCGCCACGATACGTCGTCGCCGGTGCCAGATCTGCCGTAACGTGTCCCTCGGTGGCTTCCGGGGACGGATCCGACGATCTCATCGAGCGTCTTCACCGCCAACAGGCCGCAATCGTTCATCTGGCGCAGAGTCCTGTTGGGGGGCGGGGTGATCTCGATGGCGCGCTTGAGGAGATCGCGATGGTCGCGGGCCGCACGGTCGGCGTCGAGCGCACCAGCGTCTGGCTGCTGAGCCCGGATCGGCAAGACATCTTCTGCCTCAAGCAGTACAACTTCAGCACCGGCAGCTATACCGATTTCGTTCCCGCGCGCGAGCCCCCAGCCGGGGGCTACCGCGCGCTGCTCGCCGAGTCGGGCCGCCGCGGCCTCGACATCTGCCGGCGCGAAAAGGACCGAATCAAGGTCATCATCCTCGACGTCACCATGCCTGACATGAGCGGACCGGAGGTGTTCGAAGTGTTGCGCCGCGATTTCCCCGATCTCCAGGTCATCTTCACGAGCGGCTACGACCGTGACGACTTGACGCGCCAACTCGCCGACCAGGGCCGCGCCAGTTTCCTCCCCAAACCGCACACGCCCGAGCAGCTCGTCGAGGAGATCGATCGAGCCTTTCGCCGCCGCGCGCGGCCTGAACGACCGGAATAAGGCTCCCGGCTTCTACTGCCGCGCCTGCATCGCGCGGTCAGTGGCGGGCTTCTCACGCTGGATGCGCGGGCTTGATCACAGTCCCATCTCTTCAAGGCCCTGTTGCCATGGCAGGACGGTGATGCCGCCTTCGATCCGTGGTTCGGAACCCAGATACCAGACACGCGCCTCGTGTGGCTTGCCAAGGTAGTCCGCGAACCGGGCCAGACCGGCCAGTTCCTCGCCGCGGACGCGGGTTGTCGCCTTGCACTCGATGGCCCACACGCGCTTGTCCCACTCGACGATGAAATCCACCTCGGCTCCGTGCTCGGTGCGAAACGTCGACACGCGCACCGGGCGATCGAGTGATGCCGCACTGTCGAGGATCTGATTGGCAACCAGGTGCTCGAAGAGGAAGCCCATCCGGTCGGGCGACACCGTGAAGTTGTCGAGCAGACCGTTCAGGACGCCGCCGTCGAAGAAGTACAGCTTCGGGTGCTGGATCAGCCGGCGCGTCGTGCTCTTGGCGAACGAGCCGACCCGCCGCACGAGCAGCGTGTCCTCCAGAACCTCGACCCACCGGGACACCGAAGCCCGCGGCACCATCGCCACCGCCGCCAGCTTGACCACATCGAGAAAACGCCCGGAGATCTCCGCCACGGTGGTGAGGAATCGCGAAAACCCTTCCAGGGTCCGGCTCAGTGCCTCGGCCTGGATCTCCTCGCGCAGGTAGGTGGCCGCGTAGGACGACAGCGTCTTGCGGCGGTATTCGAGATCGTCGGACGTGAGGATGCCGGGCAACGTCCCGGTGGCCAGCACATCGCGCGTCGCGAGCTTGTAGTCCATCTCGGCGGCCACGATCGGGCCCAGCTGGTACGCGTGGACACGGCCGGGCAGCAGGTTGGCGTTGCCGCGACGTAGCTTGCGCGCGCTCGATCCGGTGAGCAGAAAACGGTAGCGCCCCGGGTTGTCGTCGAGCACGGCCTGCACCGTATTGAGCAACGAAGGCAGGCGTTGTACCTCGTCAATGAACACGATGGCGGTCGCGCTGCCCTTGCGCGCGCCCAGGCGGGCACCGAGTTCACCCGGGTTGGAGGCGAAGCGCAGGAACGTACTCTCGTCAGCCAGGTTGATGGTCAGATCAGGCGCCAGCGACCGCATCAGGGTCGATTTCCCGGTCTGGCGCGGACCGAGCAACAGGGTGCTGGTCTTGCTCTTGATCAACCGTGCGGCCAGGCGCCTCGTCACCATGTAGTACATTTTACGCGGTAAACTGCTCGCGTCCAGGGCCGAGGCTTGAGGCAGCGAAGGGCGGCGGGCTTTGGGCGATCTCGATCGCCCGTCGGCGAACGGCTCTTCGCCCGGCGTGGCCGAAGGGGGCTACGCGTCGAACAGGTCGGCCTGGTCGGTGGGCTGGGTGGCCTTGGCGTCGGGGCCTGGCTCGACGTCGATGCCTTCCGGACAGGCGCCAGCTGCCTGCGCAGCGGCGGCAAACCGGAGTTTCCGGTGGGGTGGAGTTGGCCATCGGTAAGACGCCGGTCTTGGCCGCGTGGGGCGCGGGCCGCGCTGCAATCGCGAGGCGCACAATATCCACCACTTGGATCAGAATGACGCCGGGCGATCGATGGCCGACGACCCGCGCTTCGGCGTGGCCGCCTACATCCGGGCTCGCCGGGAGCACTCGCTTGCTGACCAGCGCTACCAGATCGATGTCGTTGGGCAACGCGCCCGCCGAGACGCCACCGAACTTGAATACGCGGTGCCGATCCCGGCTTCTACTGCCGCGCCTGCATCGCGCGTAGAGCCGCCGCCTGCGGCGAGCCGCGCAGGTCGGCGATGTATTTCACATAGTGCACGAGTGCCCACAGGTCGTCGGTCTTGACGCTCTCGGCCCAGGTCGGCATGGCAGTGCCGGCAACACCGGAGGCAATGCTGCGGAACAAGGCGTCGTGGCTGGTGCCGTTCTTGATGGGGTGAAAGAGCAGATCTGGCGGCAGGATCGACATCTTCTTGTCGCCGACCAGAAAGTCGCTTTCCTTTGCTTCGGGCCGGTACATGTCCTGGCGGAACTCGGGCACCACGCCCAGTAGCTTCTTCGAAAGGGCGGCTATCTCGGTTCTGGCCAGGTAGTTCGGGTGGCAGCTTCCGCACGATAGGAAGAGGTGTTGGGGCTGGCCTTGCGGGTCCTTGTCCTGGCTCGCGCCCGACAGGTGATAGAGCTGCTTGCCCAGCTCAAGGGCAAGAGCTTCCTTGCCGAGCCACGGATCCGGGCTCGCCGGCAGCAGGCGCTTGCCAGGCTCCTCGGTCTTCCAGCGTTCGGAGAACGTCTTGATGTACTGGATCGTGGCGTGCCGCTCGCGGTCGCTGATATCCCACGGCAGCATCGGCGTGCCGGCCAGGCCGTTCTTGACCAGCGCTTCCAGATCGACGTCGTTGGGCAACTCGCCCGCCGACACGCCGCCGAACTTGAACACGCCGGCCGTGAAGTCGCGTGGCGGCGGGCGCATGCCCGGCGCCGACGGCCCATGCCCGTCGCCCTTGTCGCCGTGGCAGGCGCGGCAGTAGTGCGTGTACGCGTCGTAACCCTCGTTGAGCACCTCGGGCGCCACCGTCTGGCCACCCAGCTTCATCGCTTCGCTGAACAGCGGCCGTTCGCGGCAGCCGCCGGCCGCCACGACCAGCCCCAGCAGGGCCAGGCGCTCCAGGGTCGGGCACATCTTCACAGCAGGTACACCAACGTGAACATCACGCCCCAGATCACGCCCACCATGTGCCAGTACAGCGACCAGAGGCGCAGGCCCATGGCGGCGGTGCTGCCCGTGCTGGTGCCGCGGGTCATTGCGACCCGCGCCGCCACGACCAATAGCGCAATCACGCCCACGACGACGTGCACCGCATGAAAAGCCGTCAAGGCGTAGAACACCGATGCGTACGTGCCAGTTCCGGGGGTCAGGCCGGCGAACCACAACGCCCGCCACACCGAGAGCTGCAGCACCAGGAACACCGTGCCGAGCGCCGCAGCACCCGCGGTGCCGATCAGCTCGCGCCGCCGGTCTCCGGCGCGAGCCGCCGCCAGGCCCCGTTGCAGCAAGAAGCTCGACAACCCCAAGAGCGCGGTCGCGATCGCTGGCAGGCCAAGCGGCAACCGCGGCAGATCCACCGGTGGCCAGGCCGTCGCGCCCACGCGCATGAGCCCATATGAGAAGAACAACGACGCGAACAGCATCGCCCACGAGGCCATGAAGATCGCCATGCCGAGCAGGGCCGTGTTGGCCGAGAAACTCGCCCGTCGGTCGTCGATCCCGGGGACGGCCAGGCCGGGTGCGCTCGTGGCGGTCATGGCACGGCTCGCAAGGGTCATGCCTTCACGGGTGCCCTGGGCAACTCGATGGTCTCAAGTTCCGAGGTTGGCGTTGGCACCGGCATCTCCTCGGTTTGGCCGAGCCAGTCGCGGCCCAGCAGGCGGCGCACCTCGGGGTGGTTGAATTCGTGTGGGCCGCGCACCACCGTGGGGATGACATCGAAGTTGTGGTGCGGCGGCGGTGACGGCACCGTCCATTCCAGCGTGCCGACCTGCCACGGGTTGGCCACGGCGTTCTTCTTGCCGAAGACATTGGCGAAGAAGTTCACCATGAACAGCAACTGCGACAGCCCAAGCGCGAAGCCGAAGTAGCTGGTCCAGCGGTTCAGGCCGCCGAGGTGCTGCAGGAACGTGTACGCCTGCGGATCCCACAGCCGCCGCGGCTGCCCCGCGTAGCCCACCGCCATCTGGCCCATGAACACCAGGGTGATGAAGACCAATGACAGCCAGAAGTGGGCTTTCCCCAGGCCCTCGTACAGGCAGCGGCCGAACATCTTGGGGAACCAGTAGTAGATGGCGGCGAAGCTGGCCAGGAACGACGCCGCCGCCATGGTGAAGTGGAAATGCCCGACCACGAACATGGTGTCGTGCAGGTACAGATCGGTCGAGATGGTCGCCAGGTAGATGCCGGTCAGCCCGCCTATCGCGAACACGAACACCACCCCCAGCGTGAACAGCATCGGCGTCGGCAGCCGGATCGATCCCTTCCAGATGGTGTGCAGCCAGTTCAGGAACAGAAGCTCGGCCGGCGCGCTGATGATAAGGGTCAGCACCATGAAGGCCTTGCCGAGCATCGGGTTCATCCCGGTGGTGAACATGTGGTGGCCATAGACGATGGCCGATAGCCCGGTGATCGCGCACATCGCGATGACCGAGCCCCGGTACCAGTACGCCGGCTTGCGTGCGAAGAACGACAGCAGGTCGGTGACGAAGCCCCAGGCCGGCAGGATCAGGATGTAGACCTCCGGGTGGCCGAAGATCCAGAACAGGTGCTGGAACAGGATCGGATCGCCGCCGCCGCGCACCGACGCCGCGCCCGCAATAAAGAACTGGGTGCCGAACACGCGATCGAGAAACAGCAAGATCGCCGCCGCGCCCAGTACCGGCACGAACAGAATGTTCAGAATCGACGTCAGCCAAAGTCCCCACACCGTCAGGGGCATGCGCATGTACGTCATGCCCGGGGCGCGCAGCCGGATCACCGTCGCCACGTAATTGATGGCACCCATGATGGTCGCCGCACCGGTGAAGAAGATGGCGGCGACCACCATGGTCTGGCCGGCGCCCGGCGTGCCGACCCGTGTCGACAGCGGCGGGTAGGTCGTCCAGCCCGCGCCCGCCGAGCCGAGTTGCACCAGAAACGACGACGCGATGAGCCCGAGTGCGACCACGAACGTCCAGAACGACAACATGTTGAGCTTCGGGAACGCCATGTCGCGCGCACCGATCATCAGCGGGATGGTGAGATTGCCGAACGCTCCGATCATGATCGGCGTGATGGCGAAGAAGATCATGATGAGGCCATGCATGGTGAAGATGGCGTTGTAGGCGGCCGGGCCGATGGCGCCGCTTGAGTGTGCGAACAGCGCCCCGCCCACCACCGGCACCTTGGCGCCCGGGTACGCCCACTGCCACCGGATCAGCATGGCGAGCAGGCCGCCAAACAGCAGGAACAGCAGCCCCGACCACAGGAACTGCTTGGCGATCACCTTGTGGTCGGTCGAGAAGACGTACTTGCGCCAAAAACTGGTCGGCGCCGGGTGGATGGGTTGCAACTCGATCGACGTGGTCATCTTGGTGGTCACCGGCGCTTCACTTGTTCTTTCGGTCCCAGTCCCAGCCCCAGTGCGCGGTCTTGTCCCCGGCGTCGAAGGCGCGTGCCGACAGAGCCGACGCCTCGGCCGACCAGCGCGCGTACTCGTTCGGCGACAGGACCGTGAGCTGGCCGCGCATCTTGTAGTGGCTTGGGCCGCAATGCTGGGCGCAGGCGATGTCGAACTCGCCGGTCTCCTTGGCCGAAAACCACATGCGGTTCACCATCCCTGGAACCGCGTCCTGCTTCACCCGCAGGTTGGGCAGCGAGAAGCTATGGATCACGTCGGTCGCGGCCAGTTGGACGATTACCGGCGCGTCGACCGGGACGCGGATGTCGTTCAGAGTGACCACGTCATCCTGGGTGTTGAACTTGCCGTCGGGGCCGGCGTAGCGCGCGTCCCAGGCCCACTGATGGGCATTGACCTCGATGCGCACGACGTTGGTGGCGGCGTTGGCCTTGTCGAAATTCCAAAAGCCTTCGTCGAGATCGATGAGCCCCGAGATCAATAGATTGCCGTCGACCACGCCGAAGATCAGCGCCGATAGCGCCAGCGCCTTGCCGACCTGCAGCTTGCCGTTCCCGGCGTCGTACTCGGCGGCGTGGCGGCGACCGTGGCGGATGCAGCTGTACAGGATCCAAAGCGTGGTGGCCGCGAACATCATGGTGACGAACACGCTGGTGATGTCCATCAGCCAGTCGATGCGCCAGCCGTCGACGGACACGTTGCGGGGCAAGCCCCAGTGGGTCTCGGGCTGCGGCATCAGCCCAGCCCCGCATCGCGCCGATCGTTGTTGAGGCGGCGCACGACTTTGATGGCAACGATCGAGACCGCGTAGGGCACCAGGATCATCCCGGCAATGAGCGCGTAGGTGCCCCCGCCCGCCGCGTCTCTCGTGGCGCAGGCCGGGCAGGCGTCAGCTACCGCGGGTGCAAGGGCGCAGACGGTGCTCACCAGGGCCATGGCCGCGCGCCTCATCGCAGGTACCGCCAGCCCGCTTCGGCGATCAGCACGAACGCGTACAGCGCGGGAAAAACAAAAGGCAAGAGTACGGTCAACTTCAGGCCGCGCGATTCGTGCGACATGTGCATGTAGAACATCAGCACCAGACCAGCCTTGGCCAGGGCCATCAGCACCAGCGCCGAGATCAGCAGCCCCTGGCCGATGCCCGGCACGTAGACCACGCCCAGCTCGGCGGCGGTCAGCACGACGAGCGCAAGGAACACCTGGAAATACGGCTTGCGTGACACCGCCGCGTGCGCCGCCGCTGTCACAGCGCCCCCAGCGGCGGACGTGCCGGGATCAAGTAGACGAAGGTGAACACCAGGATCCAGACCAGATCCACGAAGTGCCAGAACAGGCCGACCACCTCGATGGCGTCGTATTTCCCGTTGTCGTGTTTGCCAAGCGCCGTGCGGGCCAGCACCACGGTCAGGTACACCACGCCCGAGAACACGTGGAAGCCGTGAAAGCCGGTCACGCAATAGAAGGTGGTCGCTCGGTGCGATTGTCCAAACCGCAATCCTTCGGCGATGAGGCCGGGTCCGCCGATGCCGAAGTACTCATTGTACTGGCCACACAGGAACAGGATGCCGCCCAGGATGGTGAGTGCCAGGAAGACCATCATCTGCTTGCGATTGGCCTCGCGCGCCGCGGCCACCGCTAGCACCATCGTGACGCTTGAGCAGATGAGCAGGAAGGTGAGCCCGGCGGTGAAATTGATACCCAGTGCCGGTTCGCCCGGCTGCCACCAGGTCTCGGAACCGCCGCGCAGGACGCCGTAGGTCAGCAGCAAGCCGCCGAACGACAGCGCGTCCGACACCAGGAAGATCCACATCCCAAGCTTGAGGGCCGAGGCGCGGCCCACCAGGGTCTCGGCAGGCCAATCGAGCGGCCCGGGGCCGCGTACCCCGTGCCCATGTGGCGACGAATCTGTGGTTGCGACGGATGTCACGTCTTGACTGCGCGTCCGACGGAAAACACGCTGTCGGTGCCATAGCACGCGCGTCGCGCTGGTCGCAACCTATCGCCCGGCGTGCTGCCGATCTCGCTTGTGGGCGAGCGTTGGGACTAGAGTCTGCCCGCCATGACCAACCCCGTACCCGGCCACCGAACCCGCGTGCGCTGGTCCATGGTCCTGATGGCGTTCCTCGCCACCACCATCAACTACATCGACCGCGCCAACCTCAGCGTCGCAGCGCCCTACATCCAGAAGGAGTTCGGCCTGTCGCCCTCCGCCGTCGGGCTGGTTCTGGGCGCATTTTTCTGGACCTACGCCGCGTTCCAGATGCCATCGGGTTGGTTCGTCGACAAGGTCGGCGCGCGCATCGCGTACTCGGTTGCCGTGGTCTGGTGGTCCTTGTTCACGGCGGCATGTGCGGGCGCCCGCGGATTCGGATCGCTGTTCGGGTTCCGGCTGCTGCTGGGCGCGGGCGAGGCGCCGGCGTACCCGTGCAACGCAAAGGTCGTGTCCGAATGGTTCCCCAAGAGCGAGCGCGCCTTCGCCACCAGCATCTTCGACAGCGGCGCGCGGGTCGGTACCGCGCTGTCGCTGCCGATCGTGACGGCCATAATCGGTGCGTTCGGCTGGCGCACCTCGTTCGTGGTCACGGGGCTGCTCGGTTTCGCGTGGACCGCGGTGTGGCTCAAGCTCTACAAGCAACCAAGGGTGCATCCTTGGGTGTCGCCCGCGGAGCTGGCGCACATCGAGGGCGGGCAGGGCGCCGCGCCGGTGGCGGGAGTGGCGGCTGCGCCAGGTGCGAGCGAACCGCCGGACAGATGGCTCGACCTGTTCCGCCACCGGACCATCTGGGGAATGATGCTCGGGTTCTTCTGCTTCAACTTCGTCATCTATTTTTTCATCACCTGGTTCCCCACGTATCTGGTCAAGGAGCGCGGCTTCACGCTCATCAAGCTGGGCTTCTACGGCATGATCCCGGCGCTGGTCGCGGTGCCGGCCGGCTACCTCGGCGGCCTCACCTCCGATCGCCTGCTCAGGAGTGGTCTTTCGCTGACGTGGGCGCGCAAGATCCCACTGGTGGGCGGCATGACGGTGTCGTCGGCGATCGCACTGGCGGTCCTGGCACCAACCGCCGGCTGGGCGCTTGCGCTGCTGGCGCTGTCGTACTCGGGCTTGACCTTCGCCGGCGCGAGCGTCTGGTCGCTGCCGGCCGATGTGGCACCGTCGCCTCGCTTCGTCGGATCAATAGGCGGCATCCAGAACTTCGCCTCCAACCTGGCTGGCATCGCGATCGCCAGCTTCGTGGGTGTCATGCTGGGGCGGACTGGCGGCTTCCTGATCCCGCTGCTGGTGGCAGGTGGATTTTCGCTGTTGGGGGCGTTCTCGTATCTGGTGATCGTTCCCGACATCGGGCCGCTTGCGCGCAAGACCCGCGCGTAGCCCGCCGTCACCCCGAGCGCAGCAGGCCGAAGCGGCGATCGCGGCCGGCGAAACTTGCCAGAGCGGCTTCCAGATCGGCGCGCGCGAAGTCGGGCCACAGCTTGGGCGAGAAGCACAGCTCGGCATAGGCCGTCTCCCACAGCAGGAAATTCGACAGCCTCTGCTCGCCCGAGGTGCGAATCACCAGATCCGGCGGCGGCAGCGCATGCGTCGACAGCGCCGCAGCGAAATCAACTTCCGAGATCGCCGCGGGATCGATGTCGCCCCGCCGCGCTGCCACGGCGAGCGCTCGTGCCGCGGCCAGGATGTCCTCGCGCCCGCCGTAGGACAGTGCCAGGCACAAGATCATGTCGGTGTTGGTCGCGGTGGCGTCCCGCAATTCGTCGAGTGCCATGCGCACCGGCTCCGGCAGCAGCGCAGGCTCTCCGATGGTGATGAGGCGGATGCCGTTGCCGACCAGCTCGTCGCGTTCCTTGATCAGGAACGTCCGCAACAGACTCATGAGATGCGCGACCTCGCTCGCCGGACGTCCCCAGTTCTGGGTCGAGAACGCATACAGGGTCAACGCGCCGATGCCCAGCTCGCGCACCGCGCGCACCGTGCGGCGCACCGCTTCGGCGCCGCGCTGGTGGCCACAAAGCCTGGGTAACCCGCGCTCCTCGGCCCAGCGTCCGTTGCCGTCCATGATGATGGCGACGTGACGGGGCAGGGCGGTCATGCGGTCCTCAGCTGGTACCACTTCACCCGGCGCGTGAACCACATGACGGCCGCGAGGACCATGAACAGGCCCACGGATCCGACCAGCAGCGCGTAGTCCTGGATCTGGAGCAGCACGAACAGAAACCCGTACAGCGCGCCAAGCAAGCCAGTGACGACCAGTGCGCGCGATGTCTTGCCGAGCACGAAGCGGACGTATCCACCCACGAGCCCCGCGACGGCCACCGCGGCAATGCCGTACGCACGCGAGAACCCGACGTGCTCGGACAGCGACAGCAGCAACAAGTAGAACAGACACAACGCAAGGCCGACGAGCAGATATTGGATCGGGTGGATGCGCACGCCCGCAAGCAGCTCGAACAAAGCGAAGCCGAGGAAGGTCAGACCGACGAAGAGGATCTGATACTTCACCGCACGCTCGTTGGTGCGGTAGGTGTCCACGGGCGACAGCAGGCTCACGCCGAAGGCGCTGGCTGACAGCCGGGTGCTGTCGACCTCCTGGGCGATCCAGGATGACGGAAAGTTGCGCGCGAGGTTCAGCACCCGCCACGAGGCCTCGAAGCCGCTTGGGCTCACGCGGCGATCAGTCGGCAGCCACGCGCCGTCGAAACTCGGGTGCGGCCAGGGTGACGCCAGGGTGACCAGGGTCTCGTCTCCCGTGGGGACCACCGTCAGCCGCTTGCTGCCACCGACGGTGAGATCAAAACTGAAGGGCACCCTGGCGCCCGGCTTGCCAACGGCAGCTAGCGGCACGTGCAGACCGCCCGACAGGAAAGTCGCGGCCTGGCCGGGCCCAGGTTCGAAGGCGTGGTCTTGTGCGCCGAAGGAAAAGCGAGAGGCGGCGCGGATCGCCCTGGGATCAGCGATGCCCACGGCCACGCTCGCCTGGTCCCAAAGGATCTCCTGCCCGGGACCACCGAACTGGGTTGCCTCGGGGATCACGAACGCGCCCTCCACCCGCAAGTGCGCCACGAACAGGGGCACATCGAAAATACCCCGGCGGCGTACTTCTGTTTCGGCGCGACCGCGAACTGTGACCGCCCTGGGCGTGAAGTGCCTTGCGCCGGAACGAATGCGCGTCTTGTTGTCATTGTCGACCCAGCGCTCGAGAAACGGCACCGTCAAGATGGGGCCCGTCAGTTCTTGGCCGGCGCCCCACGTGCGGGTGACTTCATCGAAGGCGGCGTCCTTCGTCGTGCGCCGCTCGTCGATGGTCCGCGCGATCATTGCGATCGGAATCTGCATGAGCAGCACCAGGATCCCGGTACCCAGCATCCGGACCAAAGCCGAGTCCTGCAGTCGCGCGAAGGCACCATTGATGACCGACCCGAGGTTGTCTTGATTCATGGCACCCACCGCGGGTGCACGGGTCGTGATGTCGAGGTTGTCATTTGTCGAGGAAAGCACGCGGGCGCATGCATCTCGGGTCAACCCGCGCGAGCGGTCGCTAGCGCTGGTCGAGCGGTGCCGAAGGCGTGGCGACCGGCGCCGGGCCGGGCTGCCTTCCCGCGGGGTTCATCAGCACGATGCCCTTGATGTAGTCCGGACGGCGGTGGTCGCCGGTGAAAGCCTCGGGGATGGTTTCGAGGCCAGCGTAGCGGTGGGTGATCATCGCCGCCACCGATATGCGGCCGTCTTCCAGCAGCGCGAGCGCCCGCTGATAGCACAACGGACGGCCACTCTCGTCGAGCGGCCCCGAGCCACCGATCGAGATCACCAGGCGCGGTTCCTTGAACTTCACGCGGTTGAGCAGGCCCATGTCGGCACCGGCGGGGGCGTGCGCGTACAGCAGGATCGTGGCCTGGCTGCGGATGAGCGCCGGCAGCTGTTCGTACATCGATGACACCCCGGCGGCGTCTATCACGCACTCGACGCCGCGCCCCGCGGTGGCATCGAGGACTGTGCCGAGGACGTCGGTGGTGCCAGGATCCATCGCGGTGACGCCGAAGCTGGCAGCCAGCGCGCGGCGCGCCGGGTTGGGCTCGCTGACGAACAACTGTCCGTCGAAGTTCAGTACGCGCCGCAGGTACTGCGTGAACATCAGGCCGGCGGGACCGCCGCCGAAGATCATGATGCTGCGAATCGGGGCGCGGCCATCAAGACTATGCAGAGCGAAGCGCCCCAACCGGTTGACGAGGTCGAGCGAGTGGATGATGCACGCCAGAGGCTCGTGCATCACCGCCTGCGCAAATTCGAGCGACGAGCGCAGTGGCAGCACGTTGACCGCCGGGACCACGACGCGTTCGGCGAACCCGCCCGGCACCCCCGTGATGCCGATCTCGGCGAAGCGCTCGCACTGGTGCGAGTCCCCGGAGGCGCAGTACTCGCATGGCGCCGGGCGCCCAGCGCTCCAGCAGTTGAGCCCTTGATCGACGGTCACCCGATCCCCGACGTGCAGATCGGGGCGCAGTGTACCGGCGCTCGAACCAAATGCGTCGATCACGCCGGCCATCTCGTGGCCCAGGATCTGCGGGTGCGCCTGCAGCGGCTGGGGCAGGCCGCGCGCGTCGGTGTTGTAGTTGGCGTGACCGGCGACGATCTGCAGATCCGTGCCGCACACGCCGACCGCACCCATGCGTATGATGACATCGCGGGCCCCGGGAGCGGGATCGGGCACGGTGCGGATCTCCATTCGCCCCACATCGCAGAGCACACAGGCGCGCATAACGCGCATTGTAGGCCAGTCGGTCGGCGTGGTGACGGCTGATGGCGCGAGAAATACCGGCCTCGCGAGCCCGACCTGTCGAAGGGCCGCTACGAGAAAGGGTTGAACAACGGGACGCCGCATCCGGCGAAATCCCGCGTGTTTCTGGTGGCCAGAGTCAGGCCGTGGCTCTGGGTCGTGGCGGCGATGAGGATGTCTGCCTGGGTTCGCGTCTTGCCCTGGGCCTGAAGCTGCGCGCGCAGCCGACCAGCGCGGCGGGCGATCTCGGGCGTCAGCGGAAGCGCGCTTATGTGCTGGTCCAGGAACTCGTCGAACCATTTGCGGATACGGTCGCTGTGGCTGCGCGCGAGGCCGTACTCGATCTCCTCCAGGGTGATGACCGAGAGGACGATGTCGCCGAACCCGCGGGCCCAGTCAGCGACACCGGGATTGGGCCGGGGCCGCATCAGTTCACTGACGACGTTTGTGTCGAGCAGGTACATGGTGGTCGGAAAGTAGGGCGTTCGGACGATCGCGACGGGGCGGTACTTCGAGGGTGACGTTGTCCTCGGCCGCTATCGCCTGCCCCCGCGCCAGCATCGCAGCCAGAGGACGACGTTGGCTCTGCCGCCACGCCAGGTACGCCTCGACCTCGTCACCGCCAATCAGCGCCCCGACGACTCGCTCTCGGTTCTTGATGATCTGGGGTTCTTCCTCGGCCCGGCGGAGCACCTCGGAGAACTGCTGCTTGGCGGCAGCCACCTTCCACGTCATGGCAGAAGACTAATATGGACATCTTTCATAGGCAACATGGACACACGGACAATCGAGGGTAGCGCGAGCCACCGAGCGCCCCGTTGGCGCTGCGCTGGCGACAGTTCACCTCGACGCAGTGGCCGCACGCCTCGACCAGGCGCACAATCGCTGCGTGACCGGTATCCCCCAGGGCTCGATCGTCAGACGTACCTTGCGCGCGCTGTGCGAGCCCAAGCGTTTGTTGCCCATCGTACTGGTGTCGGCGGCGCTGGTAGCGGCCCAGGGGAGCTACAGCCGTGATCCGCTCGCGGTGCCGCTGGGTATCGCGCTGTGCCTGGCGTTTGTCGGTGTCGCGCCGGTGTCCTGGCGTGTGCTGTTTCCGCACGGCCTCGAGTTTTCCCACGGCGGTGTGCGCCTGGTTCTGTACGCGGCCATCGGCCTTGGCGTCGTCCTGGTTTTTGGCGTGGTGGTGCCGCGCGTGCTGGGCATGGGCCTGACGTTGCTGACGGCCCCGTGGGGCGTGGTGGTGTCGCTGGCACTGTTTCTGGTCGGCGGCTGGGGCCTTGGCCGCGACATCGACATGGTGGCGCGCCTGCGGGCCGCCGAGGAGCGCGCGGGCCGCTTCGCCCGCGAGGCTGAGCGAGCCCAGTTGCTCGCGTTGCGCGCGAACCTTGACCCGCACTTCCTGTTCAACACGCTGAACGCCATCGCCGAGTGGTGTCGTACCGACGGTGAGGTCGCCGAGCGCGCTGTGCTCAAGCTGTCCGCCATGCTGCGCACGCTGCTCGGCGGCGCGCGCCAGCCGGCCTGGTCGCTGCGCGAGGAACTGGAGCTGGTGGAGACCCTGTTTGAATTGCACCGTCTGCGCGATCCCGACTTGTTCCGCTTCGAGCTGCACCTGCCGAGCCCGCTACCCGTCGTGTCGTTGCCCCCCATGCTGCTGTTGCCGCTGGCCGAGAACGCGATGAAACATGGCCCGGCAGCCGGACATCGCGGCGATGTCGTGCTGACGGTCGTCACCGCCGCCGGACGCGTGGTCGTGACCCTGGAAAATCCCGGGGCCTTTGCCGGGCACCGCCCCGAAGGCGAGGGACTGGCCATGGTCGGCAAGCGGCTGGCGCTGGCCTACGATGGCGACGCCCTGTTCACCATCAACGCCGCGGGCGAGCGAACCATAGCCGAGCTGTCACTGCCCATGACGGGCCCGCACTCGGAGGCGCCGACGTGACCACCGCCGAGTCGCCGCGGGGAGCGGCCGCGGCGCCCCTGCGCGTGCTGGTCGCCGATGACGAAGCGATGGCACGCCGGCGACTGCTCCGACTGCTGGCTGCGTGGCCAGACGTGCAGGTGGCCGGCGAGTGTGGCGACGGCGACGAGGTCCTGACGCGTGTGCGCGCGGGCGATGTAGACGTGGTGCTGCTCGACATCCGGATGCCCGGGCTGAGCGGACTAGACGCGCTGGCGCTGTTGCCCGTCGATGGACCGGTGGTCATCTTTTGCACCGCGCACGCCGAGCACGCGGTGGCCGCGTTCGATGTCGGCGCGGTCGACTACCTGCTCAAGCCGGTCGAGCCCGCGCGCCTACGGAAGGCGCTTGATCGCGCGCGCGATCTGGAAGCGCGGCGGCGCTTCTTCGCCGAGGCTGCCCAGCGCCGGTTGCCTGCGGCCAGCGGCGCTGCCGTCCCGGTTCGCCTGCCGCTGCCGACCCGGGACGGCATCGTGCTGATCGACCCCCAGGACATCAGCCACGCCATTCTCGACGGTGCGCTGGTCACGGTGGTGTCGATCCGCGGCGAGTTCCTGTGCGACTCGTCGCTGCAGGACCTGGAGTCGCGGCTGCCCGCCGACGTCTTTGTGCGCGTGCACCGGCGCGCGCTGCTGAACCTGGCGCACGTCGATCGCCTGGAGCCTTGCGAGACCGGCGGGTTCATCGCGCGCACGCGCGCTGGCCATGCCGTCGACGTGTCCCGGCAGGCCGCCCGCGACCTGCGCAAGAAGCTCGGCCTGCGGTAGCCGCGCGCATCGCTGGGCGTGCTAGGTTCGCCGCCGTGTCAGCCTCTATCGAGGCCCATCCGGGGACCGGACGGCCCGCCGCCGCGCGGGTTGGGAGACTCGCGCGTGCAGTCGGCAGCCCGCTGTTCTGGTTGCTGTTGGTGCTGGCCGGCCTGGCGCTACCGATCTCGGCCCAGGTGTTGCGCGCGCGTACGCCGCCGCTGCCTGTGCTGGGCACGCTGCCCGGATTCACGCTCGCCGATCAGGACGGCCGGCGCTTTGGCGCCAGCGATTTGCGCGGCTATGTCTGGGTAGCGGGCTTCATCTTCACCCGCTGCCCAACCATCTGCCCCGCCATCACAGCGACCATGGCGCGCATGCAGCACCGGGCGCGCGGCATCGAGCAGGCCTTCCGCCTGGTCTCGTTCAGCGTCGATCCCGACTTCGACACGCCCGGTGTACTGGCCGGGTACGCGCGCAAGCACAAGGCGAGCCCGCGTATGTGGAAGCTGCTGACCGGGCCCTTCGACCAGATGAAGGCCGCGGTGGTTGACGGGCTCAAGATCCACATGGCCGACCAGCCGCAGCCGCGACAGATCGAAGGCCAACAGGATTTCGCCAGCATCTTTCACGGCACCCACTTCGTGCTGGTCGATCAGGAACTGCGCGTCCGCGGCTACTACGCGTCCGACGATCCCGATGTGGTCGATCGCGTGCTACACGACGCCGCCATGCTGGTGAACCGAGGGGACTAGGTATGGCGCAGGCGAGGGAAGCGACCGGCGGCGCCAAGGACCTGAAGGGCCGCAAGCTGGGCGGCTACACCGTCCTCGAGCACCTCGAGACCGGCGGTATGGCCGAGATCTTCCTGGCGCGCCACGAGGGGCCGGGTGGCTTCACCAAGAACCTGGTGTTGAAGACTCTGCAGGGCCGCTATGCGGATGATCCCTTGGTGGTGAAGATGTTCCTGGAGGAAGCACGCATCGGCGCGCTGCTGAATCATCCCAGCATCGTCGACGTCCACGACGCCGGCGAGGAGGACGGCGTCCACTTCATTGCCATGGAGCACATCCCCGGCCAGACCCTGACCGAAGTGGTTCGTCGGGGCATCCAGGTGTCGCGGCCGTTGTCGCGTACGGATGCGGCGTACATCCTGGCCCAGGTGGCGGATGCCCTGGCCTATATGCAGGATGGCCTGGACACGAACGGGCGCCCCTTCCAGATCGTCCACCGCGACATCTCGCCGTCCAACATCCTCATCGGGCAGGGCGGGCAGGTGAAGCTCATCGATTTTGGCATCGCCCGGCAGGGGCGTGCGGTGCGCGAGGAATCGGGCGCGCGGCCCGGCAAGGTCGCGTACATGTCGCCCGAGCAGGTGCGCGCGCTGCCGCTCGATGGACGTTCGGACCTGTTCTCCCTGGGCATTATCCTTTACGAAATCACGCTCGGCCGGCGCCTGTTCAGAGGCGCGCCCGAGGTGGTGATGAAGCGCATCGTCGAGGACAAGCCGCCGCCACCGACCTATGTCGATCGTGAATTCCCGCCTGCACTTGAGCTCGCCATCCTGCGCGCGCTGGAAAAGCGTCCCGAGGATCGCTACCGCGGCGCCGAGGACATGTACCGCGATCTCGATGCCTACCTGGCCACGGCCGGCGCGCGCAGTGGCAACCGGCTGCTAGGCGACTACGTGCGGGCACTGTTCGATCCCGAGGCGCCGGTGTCGGAGGCGGGTGCCCGTCGCGCGCGCGCGTTCATGGATGACGAGGGCGTGTTCGTGGACGAGGAGCTCGATCTCGATCGTCGCTCGCGTACGCCGGCGGACGGGCTGGCCGCGGCGTTGCAAGCGGCCGGGCCGCTGGTTCCGGTCGGCGCCCAGGCGAAACGTCAGCCGACGCCCGGGCCGGTTTTGCCCGGCGCCCCCATGCAACTGCCACCGGCGGCTCCCGTGCCGGAGCTCGACCCCGCGAGTTTCACGCCGTCGCTACGAGACCAGGTTGCGCAGGCTTCGGCGTTGTCAGCCGGCGCCCTGCGCGGGGGCAGCGCGCGCAAGGATCAGACCGGATCTCGTGACCATGTTGAGGTTCATGACGAGGCTTCGGCGCGGACCTGGGCCGGCGTGGTGGTCGGTCTCGTACTGGCATGCGCTGCCGTGGCGGGCCTGGTCTGGACGCTCACGCGCCACTGAAGTCGCCGACTGAAACTGCCGAACCCTGTGTTAGTCTGAACACCGGGGAGCCGTCGGAAATCACGGATGAAGTTTGTCTGCGAGCGCTGTCAAACTCGTTACTCAATCGCGGACGACAAGGTCAGGCAGAAGATCCTCAAGATCCGCTGCAAGACCTGCGACCACGTCATAACCGTCCGCGAGCTGGGTGCCGGAGCGGCCCTAGCCGCTGGCGCTGAAGAATCCGGGGGCGGCGTGGAAAGGCCGGCACTCGTGGCCCAGCCAGGCCTGACAGGGGGGCGGGTAACGACGCCCGGTTCGGTTGGGCGCGCGCCGGCGCCGGGCTCAGCGGGTCGGGCGATTCCGCCGCCGCCGCCGCGGGGCAAGCCCGAGTGGTTTTTTTCGATCGACGGCCAGCAGCAGGGGCCGTTGGATATCGCGGAGGTCGCCCGGCGGATCATCGCTGCTGACCGCGACGCCGACGTCTATGTGTGGCGGGCGGACTTCGATGCCTGGAAGGAACTTGCGCAGGTTGCGGCGGTCGCCACCGAAGTGAAGGCGCAGCGTGCGCGAGCCGCTCCGCCGCGGCCACCGCTGCCCCCGGGCTTGCCGTTGCTGTCGCGGGGCGGGACGCCAGGCCGCGCGGCTGTGCCGTCGCCGGGCCGGCCCGCAACCGGGTCGAACCTGCCCACGCTGGGGGGATCTGGCCCGAAATCGAGTTCCGCCGTGCTGGCCGCCCGGTCGGCGCCCGAGGAATTCGAGGAGGGCGGGGCGACGCAGATCCAGCCGCTCGACGCCTCGTTCCTGGCCAGCGACCACGTGCGGCCCAAGACTGGTGGTTTCGCCACTGCCACTCCCGGCCTGCAAAGCGAGCCGCCCGCTGCCTTGCGCCGCACGCCAGGGTCCGGTTTGCGCCGTCGGCCGCCATCACACTCGTCGCTTGATACGCCCATGCCGGATCTGGCCTACCTGGTGCCTCCTCCGGCCGTCGAGGATTCGCCACCGGTGTCGGGGATACCTTCGCTGCACAATGGGCGCGGGCGATCGTTGTTTCCCGATCCGATCGGGGCCGGACCGGTTGGAACGGGGGCCGGCAGATTCTTCCCGGGGCCCGCGACCGGCGGCCCTGTGCCGAGCATGTCGGCGCCGTCGGGCCTGTCGCAGATCCGGCAGGTCGGTGGGGTGTTCGTGCGCTACCCGTTTCTACGCTACGTGTTCGCCGGATCCGTCGTGGTGGTGCTGCTGCTGGGCATCCTGATGGTGACCCTGCAGCGCTACGAAAATCTGGGTGAGAAGGCCAAGCCGACTCCGGTCGCGGCCGCGCAGTCGGGCGAAGATCCCGAGGCACGTGCGCGCCGCGAGGCCGAGCAGTTGTTCAGGAGCACCGTCGGAGCACCCCGCTCGACGTCGAAGACGGTGGCGGTGCGGCGCGGGCCGTCGACCGCCCCGGCTGCCAAGGCCGCGCCAGGCTCCAAGCCGGAGCCCACCGCAGTCGAGCCGCCACGCGCGTCCACCGAGCCGCCGAGCGCCGTGCCGCAGACCGACGAACAGCAGGTCGCCTCGAAGCGCTTTGCCGAGACCGAGCGCCGGGTGACGGCCGCGAGGCCAGGATCGAGCGCAGGCAGCGCCACGGCCAAGAGCGACAATTTCTCCGAGGCCGACGTCCGCGCGGTGATCAAGCACAACGAGGCGTCCATCAAGACCTGCTACGAGCGCGCGCTCAAGCGCGACGAGCGGCTTCGCACCGGGCGCCTCGATGTCAACGTGACCGTCGGAATCTCGGGCATGGTCAAGGCGGTGTCGGTGAATGCGCCGCCTGAGTTCAGCGGCGTGGGCGCCTGTGTGAAGGAGGCTGTCCGGCGCTGGCGCTTCCCGGCCGGCCGCGAGGAGTACGAGGTTCCGTTCCCGCTGCTGCTTCAGGGCACCGGGTAACCAGCTCAGTCAGCGCCGTAGAAAGCACGCTAGACTGGCCGCCGCTCATGACCACCGGGCCGCACCGTCATCCCTACGCAGCGTTTTTGGCCGACGTCGAGAAGCCATCGCGCTACCTTGGCGGCGAATACCAGGAGGCTCGGCGCCCAGCGGCCGACGTACGGGCGCGGGTGTGCCTGGCGTTCCCGGACACGTACGAGATTGGCATGTCCCATCTCGGGACCAAGATCCTTTATTCGGTGCTGAACAAGACACCGGGGATCTTTTGCGAACGCGCGTCAGCGCCGTGGCTCGACATGGAGGCCGAGCTGCGCAAACGCGGACTGCCGGTGCTGACGCTGGAGACCGCCACGCCGCTGGCCGAGCTGGACGTCATCGGCCTGTCGCTGCAGTACGAGCTGACCTACACCAACGTGCTCAACATCCTGGATCTATCGGGCCTGCCGCTGCGGGCCGCGGAGCGCGGCGATGACGCGCCGTTGGTGCTGTGCGGTGGGCCGACGGCGACTCACCCCGAGCCACTGGCGCCGTTCATCGATGCCTTCTTTCTGGGTGAGGGCGAGGAGGCGCTGCCGCCTTTGTGTCTGGAGTTCGCCGACCTGAAGCGTGCCGGCGTGCCGCGACGAGAACGCTTGATCCGGCTGGCGGCCAAGTACCCGCTGTACGTGCCCGAGCTGTACGCGACTTTACGGGACGAAGACACCGGCTTCATGGTGGTGGGAGCGCCACTCGATGCGCGGGTGCCGGCGCGGCCGCAACGGGTGTGGGTCGCGGACATCAACCGCTTCCCGTTCCCGGACGATTCGCCCATCCCGTTTGCCGAGGCCATCTTCGATCGCATGGCGGTCGAGGTCGCGCGGGGCTGCACCGAGGGTTGCCGCTTTTGCCAGGCGGGGATGATCTACCGCCCGGTCCGCGAACGCGATCCGGTCGCGGTGATCGACGCCCTGGTCGGCGGCGTGAAAAAGGGCGGCTACGATGAGACCGCACTGACGTCGTTGTCGACAGCGGACTATTCCTGCGTGACGCCGCTGGTGAAGGCTGCGATGGCCAAGTTGCGTGACGAAAAGGTGTCGCTGAGCGTGTCGTCGCTCCGCGCCTACGGGCTCAACGACGATCTGCTGGCGGAGATGGCGACCATGAAGGCGCAGGGGTTGACCTTCGCGCCCGAGGCCGGCACGCAGCGCATGCGCGACGTGATCGCGAAGAACGTCACCGAGAACGACATCCTCGAATCGGCACACCGCGTGTTCGGGCGGGGCTTCCAGCGCATGAAGCTGTACTTCATGATCGGCCTGCCGACGGAGACCGACGAGGACGTGCGCGGCATCGTCGAGACTGCGGCGCGGGTGCAGGAGATTGGCCGGCGCTATTTGCACAGTGCGCGTGTGGTTGCATCGGTGTCGACCCACGTGCCCAAGCCGCACACTCCGTTTCAGTGGGCGGCCATGGATAGCGAGGACGAGATCGCGCGCAAGCAGAAGATTCTGGCCGAGGCGGCGCGGGTGCTGCACGTGGAACTGAAGACGCACGAGAACCACCAGTCGCATCTGGAGGGCATCTTCGCGCGCGGCGATCGTGCGTGCGCGGACGTGCTCGAGCGGGCGTTCCGGCTGGGCTGCCGCTTCGACGGATGGGACGATGTCCTGCGGCCAGATCTTTGGGACCGCGCCATCGCCGAGCTACACGACGAGCAGGGGTTCGAGCCGCAGCGCTACCTGGGCACGATACCGGTGACGGCGCGGCTGCCCTGGGATCACATCGAAATCGGTCTGGAGCCGGATTTCCTGCCCAAGGAATACCGCAAGGCGCTCAAGGATCGTTTGTCGCCCCCGTGCGGCAAGCCGTACAAGCAGCTGCTTCACCACAGCAGCGTCGCCGACGCCGAGGCGGGCGCGAAGCAGAAGCTGGTCTGCTACGACTGCGGCATCGCGTGCGATCTCGACGCCATGAAGAGCGAGCGGCTGGTGTATCTGCGGCGCATGAACGCGTGGACGCCGCCAGCGAAGCCGGTACCGGTGGTGCGGCCGGGGGCGATCACGGTGGCGGACCGCGACGCGGGGGCGGGGGCGCCGAAGCGTCGCGGCGATATTCGCCCGATAGCCCGAGCGGCGCAGGGGTCGGCGCGACGCTACCGCCTTCGCTACACCAAGCTTCACCGCATCGTGTATCTGGGCCATCTGGACCTCATCCGGCATCTGCCGCGCATCTTCCGCCGCGCCGGCCTGGATCTGCACTACTCCGAGGGTTTCAACCCCAAGCCCGAGCTCAGCTTCGGGCCCGCGCTCGGCCTTGGCATCCCGAGTCTGGGCGAGGTGCTTGACGTGAAGCTTGGTGACGACGTGACGGCAGACGAGTTGCGAGCGCGACTCAACCAGGTCAGCCTCGACGGCATCGAGTTCCTGACCGCGGTGGCCCTGGGTGACGAGGACCGTGCGTTGGGGCGGGTGCTGGCGCGGGCACAGTTCGCGGCGCGCCTTCCGCTCAACTTTCAACTCGACCAGGTTGGCTTCGCACCGGGCGCAGGCTCAGCAGCGGCGGCAGTCGCGGCATTCCGTGGCGAGGCTCCGCTGGCGGTTGTGCGGGCACCCGGACGCTCCGACCGGCGTGGCGGAAGCGCCGGCGATGAACCGGCGGGGATCGGCCGGCGCCTGGACGTGCGGCGGTCGCTCTTCGATGTTGCGCTGCCGTCGCCGGCTGACGAGGCCCGTCTGCGCGGCGCACTCGGCTGGGACGACGGCGAGATCCTGGCGTTTACAACCGCCATCACCACCGAGGGCAGCGCGCGGCCTGCCGAAGTGATCGAGGCGTTGTTCGGACCGAACATCGCCCAGGGCGTCGAGCTGGCGCGCATCGGGGTTGCGGGCGGCGATCGTAGCCGAGCCCTCGATGCCTTCGACCTGCCGGGGCTGCGCGCCGCCGCGGCCGCGGCCCGGGCCGTGGCTGCCGCGGCTGGTAAGTCGGCGCCCGCGGATCCGATGGTCGCGGCGCTGGCGTGATCGAGACCTTCGCCCTCGGCAAGCGGTTCGGCGACAAGAGCGCCGTCGAGGATCTCAGTCTGCGTGTCGAGGCCGGCGAGGTCATGGGATTCCTCGGCCCCAACGGCTCGGGCAAGACAACCACCATCCGGTTGCTCATGGGCTTGCTCAAGCCCAGCGCGGGGCGAGCGACCATTCTGGGACGTGACTGTCACACCGACGCGGTGTCGCTCAAACGCGACGTGGGCTATCTGCCGGACGAGCCGTTCCTTTATCCGTACCTCTCGGGCCTGGAACTCCTGCAGTTCGTGGCTGGCCTGCATGGTTTCTCGCGCAGCGAAGCGCGCCGTCGCGCCGCCGCCGTCGCCGAGCGGTTCGGCCTCGGCAAGGACGCGGCCGCGTACACGGTCACCTACTCGCACGGCACGCGCAAGCGCCTGGCACTGGCCGCGGCACTGATTCACGAGCCCAAAGTGTTGATTCTCGATGAACCCACCAATGGCCTCGATCCGCGTGGCGCCCGCGACATGCGCACCACCATGGCTGATCTGGCCGCCAGCGGCCGGACGATCTTCCTGTCCACGCATCTACTGGAAGCCGCCGAGCGCGTATGTCACCGCGTGGCCATCATCAAAGAGGGGCGCCTGCAAGCGGTCGGCAGCCCTGCGGAGTTGCGTGCGCGCTTCGCGTCGGCCCCCGACGGCAGCCTGGAAGATCTGTTTCTCAAAGTGACCGAGTGACCGCGTCGCCGCTGCACCTGGCGGGGCTGCTGGTCCGCGCGCGCCTGCGCTCGCTGTGGAACGGAGCGTTTCGCGTGCCGCAGCGGCGTTCGTGGCGGCTGGCCTGGCTGTTCCTGCTGGCGACGCCGGTGGCGTACGCGTTCCTGTTCGTGACCGCCTTCGAGGTGATCGTGCAGGCCGCGCCTCCTGCGGTTGCCGCAGCGGCGCTGGCGGCGGTGTGCGGGGCCATCGCGCTCGCCAGCCTGGCGGCCAAGATCGCCAGCACCGAGGCGATCATCGCCGGCTCGGCCGAGAACGAGTTCCTGATGGCCCGCCCGGTGTCGTTGCCCGCTTTGGTGGTGGCTCGCAGCCTGGCGGGCGCGGCGACGGATTTCTTCGATGCGCTGTTTCTGTTGCCAGCCCTGGCCGCGGCGGCCGTGGTCTGGCATCTGGGGGCGACGGGCATCGCGGTCGCAGCGCTGACCTCGGTGATCGTTCAGATCGGGATCTCGGCGCTGGCGCAGCTCGCCCAGGTGGCAGCGGTCAGGCTGGTGCGGCCGGCGCGGCGGCGGCTGCTCTGGACCTGTCTGATGTTGCTGTCAGCGCTTTGCATGGCGGCGCTGTGGGCGGTGGCGACGACCGCGCTACGATCGCCGCGGGCGCTGGTGCTGGCACTGGTGCCGCTTGCCGACGGTCTGCGCGCATCGCCTGCCGGAGCCGTGGTAGCGCCGCTTTTCGCACTGAAAGAAGCCGGCGTGGGCGCGGCGCTGGCGGCGCTGGCGGTGCTGGCGGCGGCGACCGGTGCGTCCCTCGCGCTGGCGCGGATGGGCGCTGCGCGTGCGGGTCGCAATGGCTGGGAGCAAGCCGGCGCACCGTGGGCCGAGGCCGCGCGCCAGCCCAGTTCGGCGGCCGCGACCTCGGGGCCGTTCACGCCGTTCGGCAAAGATCTACGCCTGGTGCTGCGCGATCGACCGCGCCTGCTGTCGCTGTTCGCGGTGCCGACTATCTTCATCGGCGTCCAGATCTTTGGTGGCGCGGGCTGGGGGCCGGGGCGCTCGTCGATCGGCACCACGTCGGCCCTGGCCTTTTCCCTGGCCGCGTACATGGCAACCTTCGGCCCGCTTGGACACATGGAGGCCGAGCGGCGAGCGTTCTGGATCCTGCGCTCGGTCCCGGTGTCGCTCCACCGGCTATTTGCCTGGAAGGCCGCGTTCTGGTCCATGATCGTCGGCGGCACCGCCGCGCTTGCGTTCGTGGTGCTGGTGGCCTTATCGCGAGTGCCTGTCACGGCTTCAGTCGTCGCGTCGGGGGCGCTTGCAACCGGTGGCGCGGTGCTGGTGTCGTGGTTGGCGGTGGGCCTGGCGGCGGGCTCCGCCGATCTGTTCGACGACGGACGCAGCGCCATCGGCGCGGGCACGGTCTACCTGTTCATGCTGGTAGCTGGCCTGTTCAACGTGGTGCTGGCCGAGACCGGGGAGACGCGCGCGCGCGGCCTGCTGCTCTACGTGCTCGCCGTGGCTCTCCTGTGGGGCAGCGGGATCGAGCGCGCGGCCGGAGCGTTCGATCCGGAAAGCCGCGTCCGTCGGACCGTCTCGGCCGGCGACGGCGCGGTGCT
>JANPCZ010000197.1:0-1897 GCA_031431215.1 Myxococcales bacterium | reverse complement strand
CTCGGGTGGCATGGTGATCTGCGCCGGGCGCCTGGATGAGGTGGTGCCGTGCGAGCCGGCGTCCATGCCCGGACGCACGGTGGTGCAATGGGACAAGGACGACTGCGCGGATCTGGGCATCGTGAAGGTGGATCTGCTGGGGCTAGGCATGCTGGCGGTGCTGGAGGATGCGGTGCCGCTCATCCGGCAGCACGAGGGCATCGAGGTCGACTACGCGCACCTGCCGCCCGACGACGCCAAGGTGTACGAGATGCTGCGCGCGGCCGACACGGTTGGCGTGTTCCAGGTCGAGTCACGCGCTCAGATGGCAACGCTGCCGCGCATGCGGCCCACGCGCTTCTACGATCTGGTGGTCGAGGTCGCCATCATCAGACCCGGGCCCATCGTCGGGAAAATGGTGAACCCGTACCTGCTGCGCCGGCAGGGGCGGCAACCGGTGGTCTACCCGCACCCGTCGCTGGAGCCGATCCTGAAGCGAACCCTCGGCATCCCGCTGTTCCAGGAGCAGCTCATCCGCATGGCGATGACCGCCGCGGGTTTCTCGGGCGGGCAAGCCGAGGAGCTGCGCCGGGCCATGGGCTTCAAACGCAGCATCGAACGCATGCAGGAGATCGAAGGCGCTCTGCGCACCGGAATGGCGGCCCGTGGCATCACCGGCGCCGCTGCCGAGGAGATCATCACCGGCATCAAGTCGTTCGCGCTGTACGGCTTCCCGGAATCGCACGCGGCGTCGTTCGCGCTCATCGCTTACGCGTCGGCGTACCTGAAGGCCCACCATGGCGGTGCGTTCCTGTGCGCACTGCTCGACAACTGGCCGATGGGTTTTTACCACCCGGCCACCTTGGTCAGCGACGCTGCCCGCCACGGCATCCGCACGCTGCCGATCGACGTCACCGTGTCCAACTGGCGCTGCTCACTTGAAGACAAGGGCCGCACCGTGCGCCTGGGGCTGAAGTACGTCGCCGGGCTGCGCGAGGCGGTGGGACACAAGCTGGTGGCCGAACGCGGCGCGCGTCCGTTCGCCTCGATCTCTGACCTGCACGCCCGTGTCGCGCCCAATCAGCGCGAACTGGGCGCGCTCGCCACGGTGGGCGCGTTCGCGGCTCTGGGCGGCACGCGGCGCGAGGCGCTGTGGCAAGCGGAGGCGCTTGGCCGATCAGGCGCGCTGTTCGCACGAGCCACCGTGGCATCGCCCTCGCCCCTACCCGAGATGACACCAGATGAAGAAATGATCGCCGACTTTCGCGGTACCAATGTGACGACGGGACCGCACCCGATTTCGTTCCTGCGAGACATTTTGAAAGCAAGAGGCGTGCTCTCGGCGGCTGAGCTTCCGCAGTTGCGCGACGGCGAGACCGTGCGCACCGCCGGTCTGGTCGTCGTCCGCCAGCGGCCCGGGACGGCCAAGGGTTTCGTGTTCATCACCCTTGAGGACGAGACCGGGTTCGCAAATGCCATCGCGACCCCGACTATTTTTGCGCAGTGGCGGCCCCTGATACTGGGCCATGCCACGCTGGGCATCGAGGGCACGGTGCAGAGCCGGGATGGCGTCGTCATGCTGGTAGCCAAAGGTTTCTTTACCGTCGAGAAACCTTCGACCACCTACACAGCTGGCGTCAACGTCTCACATGATTTTCGTTGAACCGAACCTCGCTACGCGTATCAGGGCGCGATGGTCGGCGTGCCGTCGCGGAAGCCGCTGCCGAGGAACTGCCGCACCGACCGGCGCGCCTCGGGCACGTCGAACGACACAAAGTGGCCGTCCTTGTCCTTGCCGTCCTTGCCAGCAGGCGGCTTGTACTGGGTCTGGCCCGCGGTGACCTTGACGCTCATCGGGGCGTCGGCGTTGCCCTTGGCGGGTGCTTCGATATTGCCGATCTGGAAGTCGTCGATGACC